>JAISII010000102.1 GCA_031262125.1 Oscillospiraceae bacterium
GAAGCATACGGTCTTTATGCACGTATTTGCCACACCTACGGTAACGGTGCACCGTCAAGTACAGGTTATGCTTACTATCAATCCGATTACGGTGCAATCTCGAACTTTAAAAATATGCCGGAAGACGGATGGGTTTATATCACTCATAACTTGACTTCATACTCTTATGATTCCTCAACTCGATTTGACCCATATAAACTTTACCATTCTAACCCAATAAATGACTATTTTCCTGCATTTTTGCAGTTCTTTGCAAATACAGACGATATGGAAGCAGAATTGTTGACAATCTATATCGATGACATTACCTTGGATTACAGCGATGTAGTTGAAGACAGAAATCCTCCCGTTATATCTGCTCCCCAGGTTGCTGTTGGTGCAAACGATTTTACTGCACTAAACGGGCAGACAGTTACTAACAATAACGTAGGATTTGCAGCAACAATTGCCGAAAACACAACAAAAACCAACTTTACAGGGCTTGACTACACCACAGCTAAAATTTATATCGACGGTGCAGATGTGTCCGGCAAAACAGGTTTTTCGGCTGCCGGTTCTACAATCTCTTTGGGTAACCTTTACCTCTCAAACGGTGAGCATAGAGTAACCTTTGAAATTGCAGACAAACAAGGCAACAACACAAGATTAACAAAAACAATTACTGTTGACGGCGATGCTGATAACTATCCGGTTTGGCTTGACGGCTACAACAACAGCGGTGAATTGGCAGAAAACGGCTCGATATATTACCTTGATATTGGTGCCGATTATATTTCGCAAATTGACACTGTAACTGCCAAGCTCAAGCTTAACACAGCACACACATTCGAGTTTGACCACATCTGGGCTGATGACGGTGTAACTTTTACATACGATTATGACCAGCTTACAAACACTATTACACTTAACATTACAAACGTTGACTCTTCTAAGAGAGATGGCACTCTTGTAAGTGTTCCCGTACGTGTTTGGGAGTGGAACGAAGAAATTACAGGCAGCACTAAAGCAAAACAATTTGCTACAAACAACAACCCGATTGTACGTATTCAGGCAGAAATTGTTGAAGGCAATGTAACCTTTAAAGAAGGCGTGCTAAGCAACGATTATCTTACAGGCTTCTATAGCAAAGTTGACGTAGCCACAAAAATCAACGACATTGTTAACCCGTGGCATACTCATGCACCTTATGCAGTACCCGATGTTGCACCCAACTGCACAGAAAGCGGCTACACAGGGCGTACATATTGCGACGGCTGCGAATCCATAATGGATTGGGGCACAACAGTACCCGCAAAAGGGCACACATATGATTTTGATGAAGACGGCGATTTGCGGTGCGTAGATTGCGGCGATTGGTTTAGCGGAATATATGACGGCGACGGCTTGCTGTATGTTGACGGCGTTGTTGCAGACGGTTGGTCGGGCAATTATTGCTACTCCAACGGTGCAACCTTAGTTGGCATTCAAAAAGTAGAAGCTCCCGACGGTTCGGGCGAGTTCTATTACAACTTCGGCGACAACGGCGAATGTGAAGGTCAAGCTAAATACACAGGCCTTATCTACATCAAATCCGGCGATACTTATCAATATGCCTTAGCAGGCACATTAACAAACGGCTGGGTTATGATTGGCGAAGATTGGTACTATTTTGACACAACCACAAATAACGCAGCAAGCGGCACAGTAAACGTAGGCGGTATCGACTTTGAGTTTGAAACAAACGGCAAACTTACGCAAGGCGTTTGGTTACACACTCTCTTTGGCGAAAGATATTACTATGGACCCGATTATTACAAAAAGAATTGGCAAACCATCGACGGCAAAGATTATTATTTTGAAAATGAAGTTTGCCTAGCAGGTGGTTACCAGCAAATACGCAGTTGGGATAATCAGTGCGTTTGGTATTACTTTAACGAGGACGGCAGCTGCGACAGAACAGCCGAAATCCCCGACGGGTTCTATACCGACCGCAACGGCTTGGGCTATTCGAAAGACGGAATTGGTTACACCGGTTTGCAGGAAATTGACGGAGACTGGTACTACTTTGACCATCGTGGATATGCTCTAATTGGCACTTTTGCCGGCAGACTTTTCGGTGAAGATTATAAAGGTTACACAGGCTTGTTAGATAAAGCCGGCGTGCTTTATTACTATGAAGACGGTGTAGCCGGTCCGTATGGCTTGCTTGAATTAGACGATGATTATTATTTTGTTAATTGGGGCGGCGTAATTGCAACCAATGGTTCTTACTATGCTTCGGCAACAAACTGCGACCTTCCTATTGGCACATATACATTTGACGAAGACGGCAAAGCTCTTAACGGCGTTTACGATGGTATCCTTTATATTAACGGCGATACTGCAGGTAAAGGTTTATATAAAGTAGGCGACGATTACTATCTCTCCAATTGGGGCGGAGTGCTTGAAACCGACGGCAGATACCATGTAGCAACAACCTATTGCGATATATCGGCAGGCAGGTCGTACTATTTTGGAGCAGACGGCAAAATGCTTAACGGTGTTGTAGAAACCGACGGCAAACTTTACCTTTACATTAACGGTGATACAACAAGAAACGGTTTATATAAAGTAGGCGACGATTACTACCTATCCGATTGGGGCGGTTTGCTTAAAACTGACGGCAGATACCATGTAGCAACAACCAACTGTGATATACCGGCAGGCAGGTCGTACTATTTCGGAGCAGACGGCAAAATGCTTAACGGCATTTACGACGGTATCCTTTATATTAACGGCGATACTACGAGTAAAGGTTTATTCAAAATAGGCGACGATTACTATCTCTCCTATTGGGGCGGCGTAATTTTCACAGACGGCAGATACCATGTAGATACAACCTATTGTGATATACCGGCAGGCAGGTCGTACTATTTCGGAGCAGACGGCAAAATGCTTAACGGTGTTGTAGAAACCGACGGCACACTTTACCTTTATATTAATGGCGATACAACAAGAAGCGGTTTATATAAAGTTGGCGACGATTACTACCTTTCCAATTGGGGTGGCGTGCTTAAAACCGACGGCACATACTATGCAAGTGCAACCTATTGCGATTTGCCGATAGGCAACTATATTATAGGTGCAGATGGCAAAATGCTTAACGGCATTTACGACGGTATCCTTTATATTAACGGCGATACAACAAGAAGCGGTTTATATAAAGTAGGCGACGATTACTACCTCTCTGATTGGGGCGGCGTGCTTAAAACCGATGGCACATATTATGCAAGTGCAACCTATTGCGATTTGCCGATAGGCAACTATACAGTAGGTGCCGATGGCAAAGTGCTTGACGGGTTTGTAACAAAAACCGATGGTATTTATTTGTACCAAAACGGTGCAACAGCACCGATAGGTCTGATTGAAATTGATGGTAGTTATTACTATGTTTATTGGGGTGGCAAGCTGATTACAAGCCAAACTTTCCATGCAACGGTAACAAACGGACTTTCAATACCAAAGAGTTACAAATTTGATGCAACCGGAAAAATCATAGGCTGATAACAGTAATATGATTTTACATTAAGCTAAAGTTAATAATCACTCAGCCGGCATTTAGTCGGTTGAGTGATTATGTGTTTGAGCAAATGCAAACAGAGTTATTGGGTTTTGCAAAACAAACGGTAGCCCCCAAAAAAATTATTAGAAAGCTTTTATTGTGGTGTGAGATTTGAGAAAAAAACAGGTTTTTAACAATGCAAAGTGGATAATCATATGTAAAATAATACAATCTTTGTTGCAGCTTGTAATTGGTATGTTGTGTGCCCGTTATTTGGGACCTTCCAATTATGGCTTAATTAACTATGCAACTGCAATTGTATCTTTTGCTGTTCCGATAATGAGGCTTGGCTTTGACGGCACATTGGTTAATGAACTGATTGAACACCCCGAAAAAGAAGGTGCTATTATGGGTACCTCTTTGGCAATGACACTATGCAGTGCTATTGTTTGCTGTTTTGGTGTAAATGCTTTCGCTTATTTTGCAAATGCAGATGATTTCACTACATTTATTGTTTGCTTACTGTTCAGCTTGGTGCTTATATTTACCGCATTAGAAACAATACAATATTGGTTTCAATACAAATTAATCTCAAAATATTCTTCTATTGTTATGCTCATTTCTTACACCATTGCTTCCGGTTATCGTGTGTTTCTGCTTGTTACAGAAAAAAGTGTGCAATGGTTTGCATTAACAAATTCTCTCGACATTGGCATAATCGCTATAGTTTTAATTATTATTTACTTTAAAAGGGGTGCACAGCCTTTTAGTTTTTCGTTTAGCCTTGGCAAAAAAATGCTTGCAAGAAGCAAACATTTTATTTTGGCATCACTACTAATACATATTTTGCAAAATATAGATCGCATAATGCTTACATCTATAAAAGGAAATGCGGAAACCGGTTTTTTCTCGGCTGCGGTTACCACAGCAGCATTGGCACAGTTTGTTTATGTAGCGATTATTGACTCTTATCGTCCCTTGATTTTTTCTAATAAAAACACTAACATTGCTGCATACGAAAAAAACATTTCCGGGCTGTATTGTATTATTACATATATGGCAATAGCACAGGGGATTGTGTTTACCGTTTTTGCACCTTTAATTATTAACATATTGTACGGTGCAGAATATTCCGCAGCCATACCTGTTTTGCAAGTACTTGTGTGGTACATTGCCTTTTCTATAATGGGCGGAGTAAGAAACATTTGGCTTTTAGCCGAAGAAAAGCAAAAATACCTATGGCGTATAAATTTGTTCGGAGTAGTGGCAAATATAGTGATGAATATTGTATTGATACCGAATTTGGGAGCTATAGGTGCGGCAATTGCTTCGCTTGCAACTCAAATGTTCATTAATTTTGGTTTGGGTTTTGTTATGAAGCCCATCAGAAGTAACAATGTGCTTATGCTAAAAGGTCTTTCGCCTAAGTTTGCCTATAATTTTTTTAAAGCCACGGCACTTCAACTGCTAAAAAAACATTGACATAATGCGTCTAACGTGCTAAAATAAACACTGTCAGATTAAAGGTTTGCTTGCTTTGTTATTTCGCAAGCGGGCAACATAGCAAGGTCGCACGCCTTGAGCCGGAATTTGATAAACATAGGGGTATAGCTCAGTTGGTAGAGCAGCGGTCTCCAAAACCGCGTGCCGAGGGTTCAAGTCCTTCTGCCCCTGCCAAATATGCGGCTGTCGCCGCAGTGAAAATTGAACATTGAACAGTTAATAATGAACAATATAGATTATAACCGCAAATCCAGTGCCGCATATTTGTATTGTTCATTGTTCATTAGCACAAAGTGCGGCTTCATTATTCAATATTCACTAAAAAGCATCTTTTTCGTCAGATGATTTCACGTCGGAGCAAAGTTCGCTTTGCTCCGACGTCTTTATGAATAGAGACGCCAATCGCCCGAATACCCGCGATAACGTACCTTTTTCAAGGCACAAAAAATAGGGGCAAGACCGCGTATTTCACGCAATCCTGCCCCTCAAATGATTAGCGGCACGGGCTACCTTCCAGCCTGTGCCGCTAATTTGTGCTATCCACCTCACCTATGATGTTATAGATTATCTTGACCGTCTGGTGCTTCACCCCGTCTATACGCTCTAATTTGCCGACGATAATCCGATCAATGAACGCCGCCACAATTTCATGCGTGAGCTCCGTCATATCCGTATACTTCCGTACAAGGGCGATAAACCTGTCCGCACTCTGCGCCTTGTCGGTCTCGGCGGATATTTCCGCCTTGAGAGCAGCCGCCCTGTCGGATAATTCTCGCTGCTCCGCCTCGTATTCGGAGAGCATTTTCATGAACCGTCCCGCCGGAAGCATACCCTTTATTTTATCCTCATACAGGCCGGATATGATACGGTCTATCTCGCCTATGCGCCTTTCTGCCGTGATACATTCTTTTTGAGCCGCCTTGATTGCTTTGGCCTCCGCACTGCCTAATTTGTGGGACACCATTTCTACGAACTCTTTTTCACTCGCTTTGGCAAGCGCGGTAATTCGCTGCAAATCTTCGAGAACCAGAGTCTCAATATTCTGACGTATGATACGGTGCTATTTGCAGTCAAAGGTGTTTCGGTAACGACTGCAATTATAGAATTCCCGATGTTTCGGCAAATCCTTGTAGCGTGTAATATGCAGTTTAGCATTACAGTCACTGCAATAGAGAAACCCATTCAGCGGGCCCATTTCACCCGCGCTTGTCGGGCGGCGTTTGCCGTGCTGTCGGAGCTTTTGTACCATATCCCACGTCTCGCGGTCAATAACGGCTTCGTGCGTGTTTTCCGTCACAATCCAGTCCTCTTTTGGAATATGGATTGTCCGCTTGTCCTTGTAGGAGCGAGAGGTTGTTTTCATACTAACCGTATGCCCCAGATAATCCATACGGTCGAGAATATCCTTGTGATATGGATATTTTACGTAGTATAGCCGATGAATATAATATTCTATTGTTAGAAGACTGTTCACATGCACATGGCGCCTCGTATATGGGTAAAAAATGCGGGGAATGGGGTGATGTCGCTGTATTCAGTCTGCAAGGGAACAAGATCATCACAGGTGGAGAAGGTGGCATTCTCATTACGAACAATATAGATATATTTGAGAAAGCGATTTTTCTGGGACACTACAATAAGCGTTGCAAACAGCAGATTCGAACAAGTAGTGAATTATATAATTATGCAATTACCGGTAAAGGCTTGAAATTAAGGGCGCATCCATTGGCCGTTCGTTTGGCATATGAACAATTTAAGAATATAGACCAAATTATAATGCAAAAACAAATATTTGCAAACAGGATAATGGCAGCACTTAATGATATTCCATGCATTGAAATTCAAAAACCGAAATCGTCCGCGCAAAACAGTTGGTATGCTATGATTTTTCGATATACGGGAGATCGATTATATGGAGTCTCGAGAGAGCTGTTCGTAGAAGCTTTGATAGCAGAGGGAGCAGTTGAAGCTGATATACCTAATTCTACTTGCCCTGTAGTTTCTCTCGAATTTTTTAAAACCCCTGAGTTTTTATTTCCTTGTATTGAACATAGGAATGATGTTTCTATTGATGATTATCCACATGCTACAGATTTCTATAATTCAATTTTTAAGATTCCAGTATGGTTTGATCCATTTGATTCAAATATTGTTGATGACTACATTTCAGCATTTCATAAAGTATGTAAAAACATGGGAGAATTATCGAATTTTGAAAGGCGTAAATAACATGAACATCTATGATAAATTGTCTATCGCTGCTTTTACAGATAATATTAAACAGGTAACGGTTGGTTGTATTGTATATTCATTTAGTAAAGGAATTCTTCTTCTGAAAAGAAAACCAGATGATTTTCTTGGAAACATTTATGAAATTCCAGGAGGAAAGGTTGAGGTTGATGAGACAATACCTTGTGCTATTGATAGAGAATTAAAAGAAGAAACAGGCTATGATTTAATTTCAATTATACGTTATGTTGACTTTTTTGATTACTTGTCTGCAAAAAACAAGAAAAGCAGGCAGTTTAATTTTTATATTGAGACAGATTATTCCATTGATCCTATTTTAAGCGAGCATGTGGCACATATATGGCTTCCAATTAAAATGATTTCTGAAACCAGTCTTGTTACAAATGAGTTAAAGAAAACACTGATAAAATTTAGCGATATTTTAAGGTGTGATTATTATGACAAAAAAGAATGATCGTCAAAATGGGGGGATAAAGCGTCAGCTTTATCATATCCGGCGAACATCATCCTTTACTATAGGAATAGATCGTTTCATGGTAATGTTTCCTTCTGTATTGTTAGTAAGCAAGCTTTCAAGCACAAGTAATGGAATAACTATCCTCGATGTTTCACAGATTTTACTTGCTTGTGGAATAGGTACTTTAATATTCGTGTTTGGTGGTTCATTTTTAAAGAATAAAGTCAGAATCCCTTTCTTTATAGGTCCAAGTTTTTGTTATATTGGTCTCACTAGTTATGTTATTGGTAGCCTTGAAAGTAGTAGTCCGGAAATTATCAAAAACTCTATTGTTTTTGGTTACATATCTTCTGGCATATTGCTTTTAATAATTGCGGCTATTTATAAGTGGAAGCCTAGTCACACAACGAGGCTACTAAATTTTGCCTTTCCGAATTCTATTATGGGTGCATCTGTATCGCTCATTGGTTTAGAGCTAGCCTCAATAGCGGCAGGTGATTCAGGGTTTAATGCTGTTACTGGACATTTCGACATATCAAGCATTACCATATCTCTAATTACGTTGGCAATTATTATCATATTTTCTGTAACTAGATTGCCTTTTATAAAGAATGCTGCAATAACACTAGGAATCATTTTTTCTGCCATTATAGTCAAATTATTGTTCGAAGATTATACAATCGAACGTATTATACTATCGGCGCAGGGCATTATTAACAAAGGCATTTTTGCTTTTCCTAATATATCATCTTCTTCTGTTATTACACTGTTCAAATTCGGATTCCCCCCTTCTTGGATAAGCATTTTAATTGCAATTATACCTTCAACACTAGTAGCTTTCAGCGAAAGTATTGGTAGAATAACTGTTCTTGACGGAATGTACAGTACCTATAATGAGAATAAACCCAAAGACTTATTGGGTAATTCATTGATTTACCATTCGATTTCTGCAATTATATCGGCTTTTATAGGAACAGTTCCTACTTCAATATATGCCGAAAATATTGCTGTAATGGAACTTAACGCAAACACTTTATTACAAAAAAAAGCATCTCTCAGCGGAAAACTAAAACGAAATCTTTCCGATATGTATAGCGTATTCTCTTTTTATCCATATCTTTGGGCAGCAGGTATTTCAATTGCTGCTTCCTGTCTAATTGTAATACAAAACATTCTGGGTAGTATACCTAAACCGGTTTGGGGCGGAATGGAGTTTTTTATATTCGCACTTATATCCGCGCCAGGCATTCAGATGATGGTTGAAAAATACGTAGACTATACTAAAATAACAAATCATATTCTAACAGGTTCAGTGCTTCTTGCCGGAATTAGTGGATTTTCTATACATCTGGGTGCAGTTGACTTAAAAGGTATGAGCCTCGGTCTTTTTATCGGAGTTATATTAAATTTAGTATTTAAATTATTCGCATATTTTGGTTGGTTGAATGAGCAAATGTCTTTATATGAAGTTATTGAGATTTGTAGAAATTATGTACATAAAGGTGTAACTAGGTTTGACTTAAAATATAGACAGCAGGAAATATTGAGTGCCGAAGCAGATTATGATTTGAACGCAGATAAAGCCCGTGATCTTGAAATTGTTCAATTCAATTATACTAATTCAGATTCAAACATTAAAATAGAAAAGTCAAAAGGATACATTATTGTTTCTTTGCATTTTTCTAATGCGATTTCGGATGAATTACAAAGTACATTTACAGATGATTACAAACTAGTGCATAAAAATAACACTTATACACTAAACATCTCCAATAAGACAAAGAAAGCAATCCTAAAAAATATTATCAAAGAATTCAGTAAACTGATTTAAATCATGATAACATTAAGGATAACGCCAAGACATAAAATGTGCCTGTATATTTGAATAACGATGAAATATCGCCGCCATGACGCACCCTCAAAAAGGTACGTTATGTCGGCGATTTCCCTGCTTCCTTGCTCCTCCTTTTCCCCACACACTCGTGTGCGGGGACCCCGTATTGGCTTTCGCCGCAGTGAAAATTGAACAGTGAACAATGAATAATGAACAATATAAATTGCAGCCGCAAATTCTGTGCCGCATATTTGTATTGTTCATTGTTCATTGGGGCAAAGCCCGACTTCATTATTCATTATTCACTAAAATGTGCACCTTTTTCGTCAGATAATTTCAGCGTCGATGGACGCCTTCTCCGTTCCAAACATTTGGAGCGGATTTTTTTGTTGCAAAAATTGTCGCATTATGGTAGAATATTACAAAATAAAAAAGCACCCCAAAAAGGTGCTTTTACACAAAAATTGTGTGCCGCCAAAAGGCGCGATTTCGGATAAACCTTATTTGAACTTGTAGTGCAATTTTATAAGGTAGTCAAGCCTTATGATGATATTATAAACTATAATTTAGGAGATGTCAATATGCAAAACGAAATAAAAGCAAATATTCCGGAAAACAAAGAGTATCCTGCTTATTTTTTAGGATTAGACAGCGGAAGCAATTCGTTGGGTTGGGCAGTTACCGGTGAGGATTACAGCGTTTTAACCAAATACGGCAAGGCTCTTTGGGGTGTGCATTTGTACGAAGATGCAGCCGATTGTGCCGAACGCAGAGAAAAAAGAACCCAACGCAAAAGTGTGCGTCGCAAAGCATGGCGACTTAAAGTATTGCGTGAAATTTTCTCGGACGAAATTGCTAATTGCAAAGACCCAAAGTTTTTTAAGCGGTTGGAAATGAGTGCATTTATGCCGGGCGAAAAAAGCAAAGACGGCATAGAAAAAACTAAGCCGTTTAGCCTTTTTGCTGATGATGACTTTACAGATAAAGATTATCACAAAGCTTACAAAACAATACATCATTTAATTAAAAAGTTGATGGACGATCCCTCCCCACACGACCCTCGGCTTGTTTACCTTGCGTGCAGCTATTTTATGAAGCATCGTGGGCATTTTAATTTAAACATAGCCAAAGACAAGGTCGAGGATATTCTTGAAATCGAGCCGGTTTTAGAAAATTTGAAAGAGCTGCTGCAAAACGAATATTTTATAAAAATGGAAATTGCCGATAACGAAAAGCTGAAAAATGCACTTCTGCAAAAGCGTGTTAAAGACAAAAAAGCAGCCCTTAAAAAAGAAATAGAGTTTACAGATATCGGAGAAGAAAATGTTCTGTTAAATAAAGAAGAATTAATAAACTTGTTTAGCGGCGGTTCTGTAAAAATCGAAAAACTTTTCGAGAAATCTTTTGATGAAGATAAATCTGTAAAATTGAGCGATGAACTTGAGAAAATCGAAAGTGAACTTGCCCAGTTGCTTGAGGATGACTTCGAATTAATTCGTGCGTGCAAAATGTTGTTCGATTTTGCTTTACTGTGCGATATTATGCACGGGCACGAAACCATTACCGATGTTAAAGTTGCACGCTATGATGACCATAAAGAGCATTTAAAACTGCTTAAAGAAATTATTAAGAAAAATTACCCCGATGCTTACAACAGCTTTTTTAAAGATGAAAAAGATAAAGCCGGCAATGTTACCCTTTGCCGATATTCGCTTTATATAACCAAGCAAAAGCAAGCAGGGGCAAAAGACGGCGATTATTATTCAACATTTGAAAAAGCAGTAAAAAATCTATTCGGAACAAACCCAGAAAACGAAACAGAAAAAGTAATTTTGCAAAAACTTGAGAATAAAAAGTTTTTGCCGTTGCAAACAACGGGCGATAATAGGGTTATTCCCTATCAGCTTGAATACAGCGACCTTAAAAAGCTTGTTAAAAATGCCGAAGGTTATTTAAAAATAAACGGCAAGAACATCTTAGATTTGTTTTGCCACAAAATACCGTATTATGTAGGACCTCTATATCACAAAACCGGCGATGAAGCAATCGATGAACAACGCAGCCCGCATTCTTGGGTTGTGCTAAAACCCGGAATGGAAAACGAAAGAATACTCCCTTGGAATTTTAACGATGTAATTGACGATGTGAAAACCCACAAAGAGTTTATAGCAAGAATGCTCGGTAAGTGCTCTTACCTTTTAGGCGAAGAATCGCTGCCCAAAAACTCTTTGCTTTATGGCAAATTTGCATTATTAAACGAACTTAATAATCTGTCAATTAAAGGCGAAAGAATAGATAAAGAGCTAAAGCTAAAATTATATCAAGAATTTTTAAACGAAGACAAACCGATTAATATGACAAAAAACCGCCTTATTAAGTGGTTAGCTGCCAATGGTATTGTTATAGAAAAAGAAGAGCTCGGCGGTACCGATGAGGGAATTAAAACCCGACTTAACTCTTACTATGATTTTAAAACATACTTTAACAGCGGAAAGCTAACCGAGCGTCAGGTTGAGGAAATTATAAAGCACCTTACTGTGTTCGGCGACGAAAGACAGCCGCTTGAAAAATGGCTTGAAGAGAACTTTAAGCTTTATGATAAGCAGGACATAAAGCATATTTTAAAGTTAAAATATAAAGATTACGGCAGCTTGTCTAAAAAGCTGCTGGAGGATATTCTGTGTGATGTTGAAGGGCGGGAATGCAGTGTTATACAGGCAATGGAAGCTCAAGTGCTTAATTTAAGCGAGCTTGTTAAAAGCGAAAACTACAAATTTGCAGAACAAATAAGCTTGCTTAACAAAGCGTTTTTAGAAGGCGGAAAGCACGATTTAAACACCGTGCTGGACGAGCGTTATGTTTCTAACAGGGTTAAAAGGCAGGTTTTTAGGGCGTTTGCAGTAGTAAACGAAATAGAAAAGATTATGAAAGCTCCGCCCAAAAAAATATTCATCGAGATGGCTCGTGGTGCTGACGACATACAAAAAAACAAACGCACAATCAAAAGAATAGACGAAA
>JAISII010000130.1 GCA_031262125.1 Oscillospiraceae bacterium
AGCAGACCCTTAACTATTTGACCGTTCATTACGTTGCCAAACCCCATAATAAGGTAAGACACTTTGGTTGTCCAATCGCCTTTAATAAAGCGCATAACATAGTTACGCACTGCTCTGCCAATACCGAACACAAGTCCAACAGCATTTTTTGCAACAAACTTGCCGAAAGTTACAAAATAGCCGGGTATTGCCAGAATGAAACGAGTTATCTTGTACCAAGCACGCTGAAAAGGATTTAGCTGCTTGTAATCAATATACCTCATCAATCCACTCTCCTAAAAAACGGCGTTCAAGGCAGGTTTGCCGCCTTTGCACCGATTATTTGCTATGTAATTTTCTGATATATATCAGACTTTTTTAAAAAGATTAGCACATTATGTTTTTTACGGTTTGCGGGGCAAATAAAAGCATTATTTTGCCCATTAAAGCCCGACGCAAGCAGCCCGAAACCGAGCTGCTTGAACGCCGTGCAAAAATTTGCTTTGCAATAATATCGGCAACTGCCGACTTTAAAAATTATACGTTTCTAATTTGCGAAATCATATCAGAGAATGCACCTTTAAGTGTTTCACGGTCATAAGCTTTGTCGGCTGCAAACATATAAGAACCGAAAGCTCCGCATGCATCCCATACTGATTCTGCCATATTGCTCTGAGGAACAAAGTAAGCACTTTCTTCGATAGAAATAGCTGTCATCGGGTTGGATGTAACCTCGGGGTCTGCAGCGGCTTTAATGTTTGTTGCACCCCATTTAAGCTCTTTTGCACGCTCAATTTGTGCTGTTTCGCTTGTTAGGTAATATGCAAGAAGCTGTGCTGTTTCTTTATATTTTGTGCCTTTATTAACGCCAACAAACTTATAGCCCATTATTCCAACAGTTTGCATATCTTCGCCTTTAACATTAATTGTGGGAAGAACAGCTACGCCGAAATTATCGCCCAATTGTTTGCTTAAAGGAGCAGCCTGCCATGTTCCGGCTATACCGGCTGCTATGGTGTCTTCTTCAAAACCGGTAACCACGGCATCAACACCAACGCTTTGGAAGTTTGCAGGATAGCTGTGGAACAGTTTTGCAAAAGCTTCTACTACGTCTACAGCTTTTTCTTCGTCATATTCGGTAAGTTTTTGTTCTAAAACAGGCACGCCGTTAGGCAGTGTATAGCTCTCAATCCCGTTAAGCTTTGCACCTGCTGTAAAGGGGAATATGCAGGAATAGAAACCGTTTTCAGCATCCATCGAGAATTTTTTGCCGGCAGCTTTGCTAGCTTCTAAAACGCCTTCCCAAGTTTTAGCCTGTTCGGCAGTAACATATTTTTTGTTATAAACGAGCATATAGCCGTTATCGGTCATCGGGTAAGAATAAAGTTTGCCGTTAACAGTTGCAGCATTAATCGATGCTTCGGAGTTTGCTTCTTTAACTGTGTCAACACTATAACCGGTTACTTCGTTGGGCTGACCAAAAACGTCATAAATAACGCCGGCATCTACCAAGTTGTTAAGTTGGTCGGATGCATAGAAGAACACGTCTGCCTGACCATCGGGTTTAGTCAGAAGGTTTTCAGTAGCTTCCGATTCCTTCTGCGGAGTTACTTCAAATGTGAATTTTGCATTGGGGTATAGTGCTGCAAAATCATTACACTGTTTTGTTGTAAGTTCTAATGCCTCTTGCGGGCACCAAACTTTAAGAGCAATTGTACCGTTGTCGCCTTCGCCGTACAATGGGTCTGTGCCTACATTGGCTCCACCGCTCGGTTCGTCGCTCGAAGCTGTGCCACTGTTGCCGCCGCAACCAACAAGTAACGATGCACAAAGGCAAATTGCCAGTGCCAACGCAAGCCATTTTTTGATTTTCATTGTGAAAAACCTCTTTCGTTTTAATTTTATTTTGCACCGATAAAAGTGCTATATTAAACACCTTGCCGCAAGCACACCTTTGACTGATTGCAATATGCCGTGCCCTGATTGGCTATTGCCAACGGGCAAACACAGTTGCAAAAAGCTTTGGGCACCCTTTTTAAAAAAAGGGATAAACCTGCACAGCCAAAATTGGCTTTGTGCATAACAAAAGCTTGTGAAAATAGTGTTTATTAACAAACAAAGAAATAAGAAAACAGTTTTTTAAGTTAAGACTTATAAAAAACTATATATTTACATTCCAATAATACCATATTTTAACTTCAAATTGCAAGCCATTTTGTATAATTTGTCTATGCCTAAACAACTTTTTAGCGAATTGCACAAATTTGGCAGTCTTATTTTGTGCAATTCGCCCAAAATCTTGAGCATTTATAACAAAAATAATTGTTTATAAGATTGTTTTGGTTGACATTTTGCCGTTTTAGTTGTAAATTAAAATAAACGGGCATAGTTATACTAAAGATATAAAAAAGGAGACCCAAAATGCTGCTTTCTAAACTATTGGAATGTTTGCCGCAAAAAGAAGTTCATAACCTTAATAATATAGAAATCGAAGGCATAGCTTATGATTCTCGTAAGGCTGAGAAAAACTTTGTTTTTACGGCTTTGCGGGGGTACTTGTCCGACGGGAACGATTTTATAAATAATGCGATAGATAATGGAGCTTGTGCCATAGTTAGCGAGATTTTTGTGCTGCTGCCGAATAATATTACTCTTATTATAGTAGACAACGCCCGCAAAGCTTTGGCTCTGCTTTCGGCTTGCTTTTTCGGCTACCCTGCAAAGCAGCTTACCACTGTTGCCGTTACCGGCACAAAAGGCAAAACCACAACCACCGCAATGTTGCGTTCAATTTTTGAATGTTCGGGAACCCCCACCGGCACCATAGGCACGCTGGGCATTGGCATTGGAAAAACCTTTGCCGACACAGGCAACACAACGCCTGAATCTTACGAAATTCACAAAGCAATGGCAGATATGCTGGCAAAAGGCTGTGGTGCAGTAGTTATCGAGGCTTCTTCGCAAGGGCTAAAATGGCACCGCACCTTTGGCATAGAGTTTGACATAGGGGTTTTTACAAACATCTCGCCCGACCATATTGGCGACGGCGAGCATAGCAGCTTTGAAGAATATGTGGAGTGCAAGTCGCTTTTGTTTAAGCAATGCAAAACCTGCGTTGCCAATATTGACGACCCGCTTTTTGCGACCGTTACAAAAAATGCTGTTAACCCTATTATAACCTACGGTTTTGAAAAAAATGCCGATTTTACTGCTTTTGGCGAAAAACTTAAAGCATCCGCCGGGTTTATTGGCGTTGAGTTTAAGGTTGCGGGCAAAAAAAATATGGCAGTGCAAACCGCCATACCGGGCAAATTTAACGTATATAACGCACTTGCGGCAATTGCAGCCGCCTATGTGCTTAACATAACCGATGCAAGCATTGCAAAAGGGCTTGACGAAGTAAAGGTTAAAGGGCGGGTTGAACCTGTACCGATAAACGGCGACTATACACTGCTTATAGACTACGCCCACAACGGAGCTTCGATGGAAAATGTGCTTACCACATTGCGGCAATATAACCCGAAAAGGCTTGTGGTTATGTTTGGTGCTGGCGGCAACCGCCCAAAAGACCGCCGCTATGATATGGGGCATATTGCGGGCAAACTTGCCGACTTATGTGTTCTTACAGAAGATAACTCACGGTTTGAAGACCCTAACGAAATTATTGCCGACATTGAAACCGCCGTAAAAGAGGTAGGCGGCAAATATGTTGTCGTCCCCAAACGAGAGGACGCCATACGCTATTGCATAGAAAATGCACAACCCGGCGATGTTATTGTACTTGCCGGCAAAGGGCACGAAACCTACCATGAAATTAAAGGCGTAAAACACCATATGGACGAGAGAGAAATTGTGCGAGATATCGTGGATAGCTCACTTTAAATCAACCACAACAATCTCGGGCGGGTTATTAACCCTTCGCATATAATGGCTGTCGCCTAACCCTCTGCTAACAATCATTTTGTAGTTTTTAACATTAAACAATCCGTAGTCGTATTTTGGGAAGAACCCCTGTTCAGGGGCGAAAAGACCACCTGCAAAAGGCAGAATAATCTCTCCCCCGTGTGTATGCCCCGAAATCATAAGTTCAAAATCGAAAGAAAATTTGTCTTTTTCAAAATACCAGCTGCTATAGTGAGGAAAGTGGCAAAGCAAAAGCCTGTAGCTGTCATAAGCGGCAAAATCTTTCATAAACGACATAAAATCGTCGTAATTATCGTCCTTAAACCCGTCATCCACATGGGTGAACATATTAAGACCGCAAACGGCTATTTTGTTGCCGTTAACCAAAATTTCTTCTGTTTGGTTGTTTAGCAGGTTAACCCCTGTGGCTGCAATATCGGCAACCATCTGTGCCGAATTTTGGTGAGTTAGCTCGTGGTTACCCAATGTGTAATAGGTGGGGGCAATTTGCATAAGCTTCGGCAAAATCTCGATTGCTGTGCCGTAATATTCCTCGGTTTTATTGCAAAAGTCGCCGCCAACGGCTATAATGTCGGGGGCTTGCTCTTTAATTTTCTCTATAAGACGGCTGTTACCTGCACCAAACTCTCTCATGTGCAAATCCGAAATAAAAACAATTCTAACCGGGTTTTCGATTTTTTCTTCTTCAAGCTCATAATATGTTACGCTAAGGCTTTGCTGCTGAAAATAGGTTATTATAACCACAAGCAAAACAAGCACTGCACAAACAGTTACCGAAATTGCAACTGCTTTTGGCAATGCTGCTATAGCTCTTCCGCACGCAAGTGCGGCTTTTTTTATTTTTGCAAAAATCGTAATAAGAAAATTCATTTTTGATTTAGTACCTTTATTTTACAAATTTAAAAGCATATTTTCCACAGCGGCGACTGTTTTTGT
>JAISII010000185.1 GCA_031262125.1 Oscillospiraceae bacterium
AGCCCTTGCCCGCAAAGCTTTGTGCAAATTCGGGGCTTATAAGGTGGCGTTCCACCAAAGACAGTGCCTGCTCTTTTTTTAGGTTTTGCATATCTATATATGTTGCGTTAAAGCCGATGCTTTTTATTGTCGCAACAACTTTGTTTTTGCCGTTTTCGTCCAGTCGCCCGGGGAAGGGGTAGTCTTTTAAATTCCTCGCCAGCCTAATTCTGGTCGAGATTACAACATTATTACCTTTCATTGCTTTTGTTCTCCTTTTCTCGTGTTTCTCACTATTATAACGGCTGATTAGCCCGTTACTGTTTTTAGTCGTTGTTAAGCTCGTTTATTTTATCCCGCAGCACGGCAGCCTGTTCAAACTCTTGGGCATCGATTGCTGCTGCAAGGTCTTTTTTAAGGCGGTTAAGCTGTGCGGCTTTTGTGTTTGAATCTTCGGTTTTTGCCGCCGAATTTTCGTCTGCTATTGTGCTTTTTCCGGAAGTTGGCAACGGCCGCCTGCCTTTATGTTCGGTGTTGCCGTGTATGCTTTGCAGCATTGGCAACAGCTCGTCGGCAAAAGTGCTGTAGCATTCGGCACAGCCTATGTTGCCGCTTTTTTTAATATCGTTAAAGGTGCAGCCGCAAAATTCGCAACGCCGCACACCTGTTACCGACGGCAAAGCATTGCCGAAAAACCCGTTGAATAAATTTCCGAACTCAAAGGGGAAAGGCTCAAACGCAGGTGCAAACTCGGCACCATAGCCCGCCTGTGCAGCACAATCGGCACACAGGCATTGCTTAGAAAACTTGCCGTTTATTGTTTTTTCTATAACTGTATTGGCTTGATTTTTTTTACAAATATCACATAACATAGTGGGTTCCTCCTTGTGAAGTTATATTTTTATTGGTGATTTACAATTTTTTTATGAGCGGTTCTAAACCAATTGCAAAAGTGCATTTTTAAAAATAGCCGCCCGCAGGCTGAAGTTGATTGATTGGTCTGCTGCATAGTTTTAAATTTGAATTTATTCAAATTTTTAAAATTTTAAAAACTATTTTACACTAATTGCAAAAGTGCGTTTTTAAAAATCGCTGCCCGCAGGCTGTCTCTTATTGTTTGCTCTGCTGCAAAAAGGCTTCTGTCGCTTAAAGCTGCCGCTAAAATATGCGCAGCCTCTTTACTGAGTATTGACCGGGCAAGCATATTGTTAATCATAATGTCGGCACTTGTTTTGTCTAACCTCGTACCAATAGAATTAATAATGTGCATTAGCGATGTAGGCTTGTCGGCAGTAACCTTTTGAATTTTAATGTAGCCGCCGCCGCCACGCTTGCTTTCTACAATATAACCATGCTCGGGCGTAAAGCGTGAGGTAATAACATAGTTGATTTGGCTGGGCACACACCCCAGCAATGCTGCCAGTTCGTTGCGTTGTATTTGTGCAATGCCGCCCTCGTTGTTCATGGTTTGCAGAATATAATCCATAACCACGTCGCTCATCCTCAAGTTAAGCACCTCCTTAATCGTTACGGGCAACCGCCGCAATTTATGCTTTGGCAGCCCATATTTTTTTAAATTTGCAAGGTTTTTATTTTGACTTTCTTTGACCTTGTAATATTAATTATACTCAAAAGTCAGAAAAAGTCAATAGTCGTTTTGTGAAATTTGGTTGAAATTTTATAAGTTTTTCTTTTTATAATTTTGCTGCAAAACAAAAAGGCTACCAAAAGGCAGCCTTCAAATTATTATTAAATTTTAAAATATAAACCCTTAATTTGAAAAGGTGCAAGCTTTAAGTCCTAACCCCTTCAATATGAATACATCTGTACTTTTTGTACATATAAGAGGACAGCGAACGGTTGTCGGAATCCTGCGTGTGGGTGGCAATAAACACAGTTTGCGGGGCTTTGTAAAGCCCTTTTGTTTCCACCACCAATAGCGAGTGCGAAAAGCTGCTGCCGTCAAAGCTCAGTTGTATAACATCGCCCGGCACAACGGCAGAAAGCTCAACTTCCGACCCATAGGGACCCCGCCCGGTGTTGCCGACCAAAAAATTATACAAAAACTTTACGCCCGCCCATGCGGCACTGCGGTTTTTAAGCGAAATATAAAACCAGCCCGTGTCGGGGGTATAGTTCATAATTTTGCTGCCGGCAAACAGGCATTGCGAAATAAAATTTGTGCAGTCCCCGCCCATCGAGTCGAAATTTGTGTAAAGGTTGTTGCGTTTAAAAGCCCATTCGTGTGCATAATCTACAGCGGCTTGGGCGTTGTATATGTTGTTTGGCATTTTGTTCTCTCCCCACAATAATAGTAAAATTGCTTTTTTGCATATTACATATTATGATAAAGAGAGTTGCAAGTGAGATACTTGTTTTTTTGCTTTGCCAAAAGTTAATATAACCACCCCCAAAGCCCAAAAAATTGTTGGCTGACAAAAAAAGTTTGCATTATTATGTGAAGTGTAGTACAATATTAAAATATACTTAATAATAACGGAGGATGTAAAAATTTATGGATAACAATAAAAACGGGATTGAGAATAACGACCTTTTAAAACAAGCATTAAATGAGCAGGACGGCATTGCCGAGGATGTTGAGATTGCAGAAGAAAATACACTTGCCGAAGAGGCGGATGTTGTTGCAGATGTTGCACAGGCAGCAGAAGCGGACGAAGTTGAACTGACCGAAATAGCAGAGGATGCTGAGCAGCAAGAAGAATATAAAAGCAGAATATATACCGAAAACTTTGCACAAACACCCGCAGCACAAGAGCTTACAGAACAAAATCAAAGCAAAAACAAAATAAAAATTCAGATGCCTGTAATTATTGGCGGAGCAATTTTGGCTGTTGCTTTAATTGTGTTTTTGGGTTGGTTTTTGTTTACAAAGGCTTTTGTTCCATCGGTTGTGGGGTCGTGGAAATTTATTGACCCGACGGCAACAACTGCAGCAGATGCAACCCCCGATGAGGCCGGCGTAAACACAGGGAATGATATGTATTTTATACTCAATGATGACGGTACGTTTATTCAATCGGCAAACTTTAGAGAATATTACGGCACATATGTTGTTGCCCATAACGACGGAAAAATGAGCATTGATTTTACAATATTTTATGACGGTTCAACTATGACATATCAAGCCGTTTTAAGCGGTAATATGTTTAGCGGCGAACAGATGGCGTTGACGGCTGTAAACCCTAACACAGGTTTGCCGGAGGGCGAAGCATATAATTTTGAAAAAGTCAATTACAAAGCCGAACCAAAAGCGATTGAGGATTATAAAATTAACGAAAAGCTTGTAGGCTTGTGGGGTCTTGTAGAAGAAGGTGTATTTTTTGAATTTACGCAAGACGGCACAATGGCTCAAACAATGACGGACTATTTGGGCGAAACAGTAATAAAAAGTTATTTTGCATATTCTATTACAAGTGATACCGAATTTACTTTGATGCTTGGTGAGCAAAGTGCTACGGTAAACTATGGCTATGATGAGGATAATGATACTTTTGTTTTTGAAGGTATGGGCTTTAAACGCATTGAGGGCACAATTGCCGATGCTTTTGCGGCGTATAATACTGCAACGCCCGATGCTGTAGTGGCACAGTAAAATTTGCAAAAATCGCAAACAATGGTTTAAAACAAAATCAGCAGGAAGATTTTAAAATCTTCCTGCTTTTTGCATTATAAGGTTCAATTTACCTGCAAAAACAAAGCGTTTTACCTTGCCTTTTGTGCATAATATTACTGCAAGATATTGATTTGAGCAAATTTTAGAATAAAGTTGATATTATAATAAAAGAAAGGCAAAAATGCTATGAATAAATTAAATTATAGAAAAATGACACAAAATTTGGGCAAGAAAACCCAAAGAATAACAGCTCTGCTTGCCGTTGTGTTGCTTTTAGCATCGGGCTTTGCTCTGCTGCCCGCAAGTGCCGCAGAGTATACCGACAATTATATTGTGCAAAAAGGCGACAGCCTTTGGAAAATTGCGGTAAAATACCAAGTCGGGCTTAGCGAAATAATTGCGGCAAACCCACAGTTTGAAAACCCTGCACTAATTTACCCTAACGACAAAGTTTATGTGCCGCTAAACGATAAAACCGTGCTTAGTTTTGAAGAACAAGTTATTGCGTTGGTAAACCAAGAGCGTGCCGCCATCGGGCTTGCCCCCCTTGCGGCAAACTGGGAGCTTAGCCGAATTGCCCGCTATAAATCTCAGGATATGCACGACAAAAACTATTTTTCGCACACCAGCCCAACCTATGGCTCGCCCTTTGATATGATTAAAAACTTTGCCTTAAGCTACCGTGCAGCTGGCGAAAACATTGCAAAGGGGCAAACCACGCCGCAGCAGGTTATGAACGCTTGGATGAACTCGCCCGGGCACCGTGCAAACATTTTGAACGCTTCTTTTAAAGAAATCGGGGTCGGCTATGTTGCAAGCGGGCATTATTGGACACAAATGTTTATTGGGTAAAGTAAAATAGGCAAAAGTTTTAACAAAATTCAAGCTTGTAATTTATTATATTTGCTGTGGAACTCTGCTGTGGCAGATGCATGATGCGAAATATTAACGCAAAAACTCCGCTGTAAAATGGCGGAGTTTTTAAATGCACTGGTTTAATTTGAGTTTGCATGGTTGTCTCTGTTAAAATTTGTTAAAGCAGCAAAATTTACGTCCTCGGCACGCAAATTGCATAAGATGTCAGTGTTATTGCATCGGAAGTGTTGTTTTTGGCGTTAGCATACCAGCCCGTGGGCGGGTTGCCTGTGGTAAAAACAGGGTTGCTTGCAAGTATATCCAAGCCGTTTGGCAGCTTTATCATACTTTCGGCACCGCCGCCCAGTGCCATATAGCCCGATGGGCAAGTAGCACTTATACCCGCACCTTGCCCTGCGGCAATAGAAACCGTGTTTGTAACAACTGTAGGGATAAAAATCGGACCTGTTGCCCCCGTGGAACCCGTCGCCCCGGTAGCACCGGTCGAACCTGTTGCACCTGTCGCACCTGTCGCTCCCGTAGCACCTGTCGCACCGGTTGCACCGCTTACGCCCTGTATGCCTTGAGCACCCGTAGCTCCTGTCGCTCCGGCAATACCTGCTGTTCCTGTAGCAC
>JAISII010000109.1 GCA_031262125.1 Oscillospiraceae bacterium
GATTCGGGCTTTTTTGCTGTAATAATCTCTTTTTTTAAGGGGTTGCCCGTTAAAACGCAATTGCTTTTTTTGTTAAGGTATGCTTTTGCACCCTCTTGTGCCAGCATTACAACCCCGGCGTTTTTACTCAGCATTTTTGTTGTAACCCCGGGGAAGGCATTTTGCTCGTGCACGGCGGTTTTTATGCCCGCCTTTATTGCCGCTTTAATCACAGGTCCGCTGACATAGCCGCCCGTTCCAATGCAATAATCGGGTGCAAACTCTTTTATTATTTTGCCTGCCGCAATGGTTGCCGTTAACGCACGTGCCGCTGTTTTTATGTTGTGTGCAAACGCCTTTGGCGTAAGCTTGCGGCTAAACCCGCTTATTTTTATTGTTTTAAAGTCAAACCCTGCCTGTGCAACAAGCTTTTGCTCCATACCGCCTTCGTTGCCCACAAACAAAATTTGTGCATCGGGCTCTTTTTCTGTTATAACAGTGGCTATGGCGATTGCCGGGTTAATATGCCCTGCCGTGCCGCCGCCTGCCAATAAATATTTCATTATCGTTTACCACCCTGTGCTGCAAATTTGCTTTTTAAAATTAAGTTACTTCTCAATATTAGACGTTCGGGAGATTGAAAGCACAAGCCCCATTTGCAGCATAAGCATTATGAGCGAACTGCCTCCGTAACTGAAAAACGGCAGACTAATACCCGTGTTAGGCATCAAATCGGTAATAACCAAAACATTCATAATAACCTGCAAGCCAATTTGCGACATAAGCCCAATGCCCAGCAGCTTGCCGAACTTATCATCGGCTTTAAGCGAAATTATCATTCCACGCCAAACAAAAACAGCAAAGAGTATTAAAATAAGCACTGCACCAATCATACCCAGCTCTTCGCAGACAATTGCAAAAATAAAGTCGTTTTGCGGTTCGGGCAAATACAGGTATTTTTGGCGGCTGCCGCCCAAGCCCAAGCCCCAAAAACCGCCCGAACCAATTGCATAAATTGAGTTTCTCGTCTGCCAAACGGCATCACGGTCGGCATCGGGGTTTAGTGCCATCCCCCAGCCGTCCAATCGGCTTTGTGCATACGACAGTACATCGGGGGCAAACATCCAAATTAACAACACCGCCGCAACCATAGCAACAATACCGCCCACAATCCAACGCCAATCGGTACCCGATACAAACATCATAACGACAGTAAGCAGTGCAATAATCGCCATACACGAAAAGTGCGGCTCAAGCACAAGCAAACCGCCCATGCTGCCCATAAGCACAACCTGCGGCAAAACGCCGTATTTTATGCTTTGCATTTTGTTTAAATATTTACTGCCATAGTGTGCCAAAAACAAAATAAGGGCAAATTTTGCAATCTCGGATGGTTGAATATCAACAAACCCAAGCGGCAACCAGCGTTTTACCGTGCCGCCGTCTTGCCCGGGCAAAATTAAAACTGCAATAAGTGCTATGTAGGCAATTAACAAAATGGGCATTGCAAGCTTATGCAGCTGCCTGTAGTTAAAAAACGAAAGTGCCAGCATGCCAACCAAACCAAGGCCGGCAAATTTCAGCTGACTGAACAAATAAAAATAGCTGTCGCCTGTTTCGTAATATGCAATGGCATAGCTCGCCGAAAACATCATAATCAAGCCGACAACCAAAATAACAAACATCAAGGTTAAAAAAGGCAAATCCAAGCCCATACCAACCGTAAAAAGCCCTTTTCTTTTTTCAAAACGACGCAAACGGCTATTGGCAATTTTGCTTTTAACATTATCGGGCATTTGTGTATTCACCTACTTTGTTTTGCTTGCCGATGTGCAAGCTTAATTTTTTAAAAAATATCTGATATAAAAAGTTTAAGTCCCGAAAATAACCAGTGCAAGCGAACCCGCACCAAAAACTATGCCAACCAAGCTGAACACTGTAGTAATTTTAACTTCGTTCCAACCGCACATCTCAAAGTGATGATGAATAGGGCTCATTTTAAAAAGGCGTTTGCCCTTTGTTGCCTTAAAATATAAAACCTGCAGCACAACCGAGCCCATTTCGCACAGATAAACAATTGCCAGCGGCAGCAGCAAAACAGGGCAGCCTGTTGCAAACGCAAGCCCGCACAGCATACCGCCCAAAAACAGCGAGCCTGTGTCGCCCATAAAAACCTTTGCGGGGTAAAAGTTCCAAACCAAAAAGCCGAGGCAGCCGCCCGCCAACGCAGCCGACATAATAATAAGCCCCGTAAAGTGCAGCACACTTGCAATAAGCATAACAAAAATCGCCGCAAAAAACGTCAGCGAGCCGCACAAGCCGTCTATTCCGTCGGTTAGGTTAACTGCATTTATAACGCCCACAATTACCAAAACGGCAATTATATAATATAAAAAGCCTACGTCTACCTCGCCCAAAAAGGGTATGGTTGTTGCCGTGGTAAACCCGCAAAAAGCAAGCACAGCAACATAAGCCGCCGCCGTTAAAAACTGCAAAATAAGCTTTTGCATTGCCGTTAGCCCTTTGTTTTGCTTTTTGGCAATTTTGGTGTAATCGTCAATAAAGCCGATAGCCCCGTTTAGCAACGCAAGCCCAAGCCCCGCCAATACAAAAACCTGTTGCCGAAAAATATTCCCCTCGGAGGTGCTGTTGGGTGCAAACCAAATTAAAAACGCCGCAAAAACGCAAATGGTGGTAACAATAATTGCGGCTATAAACATAAGCCCTCCCATTGTGGGTGTGCCCTCTTTAGCCTTGTGCCAGTTGGGTCCAATCTCCAATATTTTTTGCCCAAACTTTATTTTGTGCAAAAAAGGTATTAGCTTTTTGCCCAGCAAGGCTGCTATTGCAAACGATATTGCCGCAGCCGTCAACGCCCAAATGCCGTTTTCCATAGTTTTTTGTACTCGCCTTCTGTTTATTTTAATTTTGCGAACAATTTGTGCGAATAATGTTTTGCAAAATATCTTTGGCTCTTTAAAAGCTAAAAATGCTTAAAACTAATCTGCATAGCCGCTTGTAACAAATTTAACCGTAACAACCGTGCCGGGGTTAACCTTGCTGCCGGGCACTATGCTTTGCTCGGTCGAGATTGAATTATCAGCCCCCGAAAGCCCGGTAACGCTAACATTAACGCCGCTGCTTTCGGCAAGTGCATACACCTCGTCCTCTGTCAGCCCCACAAAATCGGGCACGGTTGATGTTTGTGCAGCACTTTCCGTATCGGTATAGAGCACAACATTGCCGCCGGAGGGGATTTTTGAACCCGTTTGCGGAATTTGTGCCAAAACCTTTTCGCCCTCGCCCTTTACGGTAACGGTTAGGTTTTTCTCTTTTGCCTTTGCTCTTGCGTCCTTAACAGTCAGCCCAATGTAAGAATCCACATTAATGCTTACATTCTCGAGTTCCTCGGCGGTGTAGCGTGGTTCAATCTCCAGGTATTGTGCAACCTCTGCCATTATGCTTGCAAACGCAGGGGCTGCTACCATACTGCCATAGTAATTATCTCCTTTTGGAGTATCGCACATAATTAAAATTGCAATTTGCGGGTCGTCTGCCGGGGCAAAGCCGCAATAGGAGGAAATATAGTCTTTTTGTCCGGGAACATCCGATAAGCCTATTTTTTCGGTTGTGCCTGTTTTGCCTGCAACACGGTAGCCTGCAACATAACCGTTTTTACCGCCGCCGCTAATGGCGTTTTCTTCTAAAATATCTCTCATTCTGGCGGCAACCTCGGCAGAGATTACCTGCCGTTTTATTTTTGGTTCGGTAGTTTTAATAATATTGCCGTCTTGGTCGGTTATTTGCTTTACAACATAGGGCGTTACCAAATTGCCGCCGTTGGCAATAACACTTGCTGCTGTTACCATTTGTATGGGGGTTATGCCGAAGTTTTGCCCAAACGAAGCTGTTGCTAAGCTTACACTGTTAAACTCGCCGTCGGTAACAGAGAAGAATATATCATCCGATTCGCCGGGCATATCAACACCCGAGCGTTGACTGTAACCAAATGCCTGATAATACTCATAAAACTTGCGAGAGCCAAGCATATTGCCCAGCTGAATAAAGCCGGGGTTGCACGAGTGCCAAATAATTTCTTCAAAGGTTTGTGCTCCATGTCCTCCGCTTAGGTGGCAGCTAATGTTGCCGTAACCCGGCACTTTTTGCTCGCCGCTGCAATAAAAACCTGTTGAGGACGTAATTAAGTTTTCCTCCAATGCCATTGAAGCGGTTACCATTTTAAAAACCGAACCGGGGTAATAAACATCCGACACGGCTTTGTTACGCCACATTGCCGACAGTGCGTTACTTTCTGCCTGTTGCATTGCCTGCTCTTGAGTAAGGTCTTTTTCGGGGTCGGTGTCCATCAGCACCTTTGCCGCTGCGGGCAAAGTTTCTTTAACATTGGGGCTTAGCTCAAACGGTTGGTTAAGGCTATAGCTGCCGTCTTTGTCGCAGGTTGCCATTGCCAAAATTTCGCCCGTTTTTGGGTTAATTGCAACCGCCGCCGCACGGTGGCGAACATCGTTATCGTTAACCGCTTGGGTAACATATTTTTCTACAATCGCCTGTATTCTCGCATCGATTGTAAGGGTAATGTTGTTGCCCGCCTGTGCCTC
>JAISII010000069.1 GCA_031262125.1 Oscillospiraceae bacterium
CTCTCGTTTGTTTATGTAGAAAACGAGGGTGCGGCGTTGGGCATACTTAAAAACCAGCGTTGGATTTTTATTATAGTAACCTCCATTTTGCTTGCAATTATAATTTGGGTTATGGCAACAGGCAAAATAAAATCCCGCTTGTTTTATGCTGCGGCTTTGCTTATTGTGGGCGGCGGCATAGGCAACCTTATAGACCGAATTTATTTGGGCTATGTCATCGACTATATTCAGCTTTCGTTCTTCCCCCCCGTTTGCAATTTTGCCGACTATTGCGTTACGGCAGGCACAATAATTTTGGTAATCTACATTTTGTTTTACAGCAATTTTGTAATCAACCACAACAGCAAACCGGCAAAACCGAGCTTGAAAAAAGGCGATAGTCAGCAGAACCTCGGCGGAGAAACAAACGATGAAAAGCTTTGAATTTTTGATTGACGAAGCTTTTGCAGGTGAGAGGCTGGACAAGTATATTGCAGCGGCTTTGCCCGAGATTTCTCGCAGTGCGGCGGCAAACCTGATTGAAAAAGGACAAGTTTTGGTTAACGGCTTGCCTTGTGCAAAAAAGCAAATTTTAAAAATAAACGACACCGTAACCGCAAATATCCCGCAGCCGGAGGAATATAAAGCCGCCCCCGAAAACATCCCGCTTAACATAGTTTTTGAGGACAGCGACGTTATTGTAATAAACAAACCAAAAGGTATGGTTGTGCACCCCGCACCCGGGCATTATTCGGGCACAATGGTTAATGCACTGCTGTACCATTGCGGCAACACACTTTCGGGCATAAACGGGGTTTTGCGTCCCGGCATTGTACACCGAATTGACAAAAACACCAGCGGTTTAATAATAGTAGCAAAAAACGATTTTGCACACAGCTCGCTAACTAAACAACTGCAAGACCACAGCCTTAAACGTGAGTATTACGCCATTGTTAAGGGCAACCTAAAGGACGACGAAGGCACAATTAACGCACCGATAGGGCGGAGTGAAAAAGACCGCAAAAAAATGACGGTTACGTTAAAAAGCTCTAAAGAAGCAATAACGCATTACCGTGTTTTGCAACGCTTTGACGGCTACACTTTTACAAAATGCAAGCTGCAAACAGGTCGCACACACCAAATAAGGGTGCATATGGCGTTTATCGGGCACCCTGTTGCGGGCGATGATGTATATACGACAGTTAAAAGCAAAGCCGAGCAAAATTTGCAGGGGCAGTGCCTGCACGCAGGGGCTATAACTTTTGTTCACCCCAAAAGCGGTGAGGTTATGAGTTTTAACGCCCCCCTGCCGGACTATTTTGAAGAGTTTTTGCAAAAAATAAAAAAAGCTTTTTAAAGTATTTTTTATCAATGAATTTTTGCAACTTAAATTTAAAAGAGACATAAAAATTAAAAAACAGAGGTACTTATGCAAATTCAAAACGAAAAAATTTTGGTGCTGGATTTTGGCGGGCAGTATGCCCAGCTGATAGCCCGAAGAGTGCGTGAACACAATGTTTATTGCGAAATTTTAATCTATAAAACGCCTACCACAAAAATTAAAGCAAACGGGTACAAGGGCATTATTTTTACCGGCGGACCCAACAGCGTTTACGCCGGAGACTCGCCCCGCTGCAATGCCAATATTTTTGAGCTTGGCATACCTGTTTTGGGGATTTGCTACGGTGCACAACTAATGGCATATTTGCTGGGCGGCGAGGTTACCCCCGGCATAGTTAAAGAGTACGGCAACACAGTTGTTAAGTTTGACACCGAGAGCCGACTTTTTGCCGGCAACAAAGCAGAATCGGTAGCATGGATGAGCCACACCGACTATATGGCAAAGCTGCCGCAAGGGTTTAAAGCCTCCGCAACATCAAACGATTGCCCAACGGCGGCGATTGAAAACCCGCAAAAAAACCTCTATGCCGTGCAGTTTCACCCCGAGGTTTCGCACACCGAGCAAGGCACCGAAATTTTACATAATTTTATATATAACATTTGCGATTGCAAGGGTGACTGGGTTATGTCCTCGTTTGCCGAAAGCACAATTGCCGCACTAAAAGAAAAAATCGGTAACAAAAAGGTGCTTGTCGGGCTATCAGGAGGGGTAGACAGCTCGGTTGCGGCTGTTTTGCTGCACCGTGCCGTCGGCAAAAACCTTGTGTGCATTTTTGTTGACCATGGGCTGCTTAGAAAAAACGAAGGCGATGAGGTTGAGCGGGTTTTTAAAAAGCAGTTTGATATGAACCTTATTCGTGTTAACGCTCAAGAGCGGTTTTTAACAAAACTCAGCGGTGTTGCCGACCCCGAAACAAAACGTAAAATAATCGGCGAAGAGTTTATTCGGGTTTTTGAAGAAGAGTCGAAAAAACTGGGCAATGTTGAATTTCTGGTTCAGGGTACAATCTACCCCGACGTTGTAGAAAGCGGAACAGGCGAAGCCGCCGTTATAAAGAGCCATCACAACGTGGGCGGCTTGCCCGAGAATATTGGGTTTGAAGGCGTTGTCGAGCCGCTGCGAGACCTTTTTAAAGACGAAGTTCGCAAGGTTGGCTTAGAGCTGGACATCCCCGAATTTTTGGTATGGCGGCAGCCTTTCCCCGGTCCGGGTTTGGCAATCCGTGTTATGGGCGATATTACAGAAGAAAAGCTAAACACCTTGCGTGACGCCGACTATATTTTTAGAGAAGAGATTGCCAATTTTGGGCTTGAGCGTGAGATTAACCAATATTTTGCCGTTTACACCGGCGTGCGTTCGGTCGGCGTTATGGGCGACAGCCGCACCTACGACACCACAATTGCCCTGCGTGCCGTAACTACCACCGATTTTATGACCGCCGACTGGGCACATATACCGTACGAGGTGCTGGCTAAGGTGTCTAACCGTATTATCAACGAGGTTAAGGGCGTAAACCGCATTGTTTACGACGTAACCTCTAAGCCGCCCTCGACTATTGAGTGGGAATGATGTGGCGAGTGCCGCAAAGCCTTGATACAAGCGGCTTTGCGGCTGTTTAAGCCGCCCCGTGGCAACGTTTTGGCAACACAAATTACAATATCTATATTATAAGAGCTAACTGATTTTAATGGTCAGTTAGCTCTTTTTCTATTTTGTAATTGGAGGTTACTTGTCGTATGAAATATCTTTTTATTTATTTGTTTTTGGATAGTTATAACGTATAAAAACCAAACTCACCCTTTATTTAAAAGCACAAAATGTTTTTCGGGGTAGTAAGATACCGTAACGTCAAACTGGGTTGCATAAACATTGTCTATAAGTTTTTTTGGGGTGTTTAGCGTGTTAAAATTATAAGGCAAAACCATGCTTGTCTGCGAGTGTGCAGGCAATTTGAAACTGTTTGAGCTGCTCAGAATGTCTTTGTTAAGTTCAAAGAAAAGGTTTGCATCCATAGCATGTGCCGAAATATATGTTTCTAATGTAAATTTTGAACCCAATGGAAAAGTTTGTGTTGTATCGCTATTGTTTTTTAAGGTGATGTTTACAAGCATATGATATTCTTTGTAACTGTCGGTAGTGTTGCCTAAAGATAAATAGCGGCTTTGATAATCGGGCAAAACTTGTTTTTTAAACTCATCATAGGTATAAAGCTTATTGCCGGTAAAAGTTACCGACACTGCTCCTGCTTTTATCTCCTCGTTAATATGGTGGCTGTATAGCTTTGTGTTTGGGTATTGTGCGTTAACACTAATAAACTGAACTACCCCCACGGTCAGCAGAGCTATGGTGGCAAGTGTTGCAGCAATTTTTATAAGCAGCGGCTTACTTAGGTGAATTTTCATATAATTTTTCTTCCTTGTTCAAAATAACGTGGTTAACAATTTTGCCGTCCGACAAATAATAAATCTCGTCCGAGAGCAGCTCCAGCTCTTCTTTATCGTGGCAAGAAATTATTATCAGCTTGCCTTTTTGAGTAAGCGATGCAAGGATTTCTCTTATAAGCTCAATTCCGCTTTCATCAAGGGCGTTAACAGGCTCGTCCAGCATGATTAGATCCGGGCTTTCCATTATCGCACAGGCAATGCCCAAGCGTTGCTTCATACCCAGCGAATATTTTCTGTAAGTCCGCTTGTCGTCAGGTTCAAGCCCGACCGATTTTATGGCGTTTTTAATTTCTTCATCGGTAATTTTGTTTTGCAAGCTTGCAAGCACTTGCAGGTTTTTAAAGCCGGTATATTTAGTAATAAACGCCGGGTTTTCAATCAACACTCCGCAACTGCGAGGGAACGAAATATCCTTTCCCAAAACTTCGCTGCCAATTTCAACAGTTCCGTTTGTGGGGCGGATAAGCCCGCAAATTGCACGCATAAGCATTGTTTTGCCCGAACCGTTTTTGCCCGCCAAACCGTATATTTTGCCGGATGTTAATTGCAGCGAAATATCGTCGATTACCCGTGCTCCTTTAATTGTTTTTGAAAGATTTTTTATTGTAACTTCCATTTTTTTAAAAACACTACCTTCCCAGCTCACAAAAATATATGAATTACACACAAGCCCTATGAGCCGTAGCGAATGTGCTTTTTATAAAACCAAAGGCGAAAAAAGATTATAAAATATCTTTTCTTCTGAAATACACAAGTCCCAAAGCTGTAAAAATTGCAATATATGCACACAAAAAGCCTGTAACCGCTGCCGGGTTTATGCCATCAGCGTTTGCAAGACTGCTGCGTAAAAACATAGAGCCGTTGCTTATTAAAAACGGTGAGGCATAATAAATAGTGATGATATTAAGTGCCGCCACCGCTGCAAAAGCCAGAATTGGTTTTATAAACAGCTCTAAAACAACCTGCATCAGTGCGACTGCAACCGAAATTGCAAAAGGCAACACAACCGCCGCAAAAGCAACTTGAGTAAAATCTGCCCCATTAAGAAATACGCCCGGTATCTTTAAAAGCAACGGCAAAGTCAGTCCAAAAGAAGGGTTGCCGAAAATTGCCGCCGCAGCAAATGTCAAGGCAAATTGAATTATGTAAAACAATGCGACTGTACAAACAACCCACAAAAATTTTGAAGCACACCAAAGTGAGCGTTTTTTAATTCGGGTTAGCGTTTGCAAGCTGTAGGTTGTTAAATCCCGTGTTAGGTAATTATAGACCAAAAACGAAATTAAAACTTGCCTAAACAGCCACTCAACAGGTATGGCGTTATCCTCGGGAGAGAAAATTTGCACGCCTGCATTAAGGTAAATCGTCAAATCCAAAAATGTCGGGACTTCTGCAAGCTCCAAACCCCTAATGGAAAAAAAGCACATAGAAATATTCATAACCAAAAACAAGGTGCAAAGTGCATATTTGGGTAAGTTTTGTGCCATACCCTCTTGCAAGTCGTGCCGTAAAAGCTTTAAAAAACCATGCTTATTATTTTGCATTAAGCAACTCCTTTTTGTTGGCACAAGCAAACGATGCCAACACCAACACAGCACACAAAACAACCCACGGCACAATAGTAAGCCAATTAAATTTAACCAAGTTTTCGTAAGAAATCCCGCAGTAATAGCTCAAACCGTATTGTGTAGAATCTAAAAACCCCAAAACTAAAATAACTAAAAAAACAAACAGATTTTTGCTTATAAGCCATTTTAACAAAACAAAAAGAAAAACAAAAAACAAGCAGTTAAGCAGGCAAAACAAAAAATCCCAAAAAACTAAAAACCAAATCGAATAATCCTCCAAGGCGGGATGGTTAGTAGTGTTTACAAAAACGCTGCCTTTGGTTTGAAAATCGACCGGCTGCACAAAACCGTGCCAAAACCCATACACAGCAAGCGTAGCACTGCGTAAAAGTGCAAATAAAAATGCCGTTGTGCCGGCTATTATTAAGTGCTTTTTTAAAAGCTCAGAGGTTTTATTGTGGCGGATTATATGGTTCACTCTAAAATCGGAGTTAATTATAAACGAAAACAACAGCAATGCCATAAAACATATTGCAAAAAATATTGTAAAGCCACGGTTGCAAAGCAGAAAAAAATCTGCAAAGCTAAAGGTCATTCCGCCTTGGGCGATAACCTCAGCAACCGCATTAATTTGAACAGCTATTACAGCGACCGCCACTGCAATTAAACATAAAGCAAGCAAAAAACTGTCTTTTAAAAAACGGGAGTATTGCATAAAAGCTTGCTTAAAAAGTCTCACTTTTTTTACCCCCAACAACATAAATTACAAGGACAGCAAGCAAAATTATACCCACCTCGGCTGCAGCAACAGGCACGGTAGCATCGGTTGCAACACCGGGTTGCAGCCAGTATTGAATGTTCATATCGGAAACATTTGCAAACCTGCTTAAAAAACCGATTAATTGGAACAGTATAAAGGGAATTATCAGTGAAACGTACTCGTATTTTACAAAATATGCACAGCACAATGCAACGCTTGCAAAAGCTCCGGCAACAACAAAATACACCAGCAAATACGCCGCAATAAACAACAGCGGAGAAGTATAAAACAACTCAGCACCTGCCGATTGCGAAAACACGCCGACGTACCCTGCTGCGATTGGTGTGGGCGTTATGGACGGGAAAATCGTTGCCGTTATGCAAAAGTTAATTATCAGCGGAATAACTATTGCACAACCGCCTGTTAAAAACACCGAAATAAATTTTGCAAATAAATAGTCCCTTTTTTCGCCACGGGTATAGAGGTTTTTTACAAACCCCGTCTTAATATCCCTTTTTAAACTGCCGGCATAGGGTATTGCGGCAAGCAACGGCATAAGGGTAAAAAACATAGTGCTGTAAACCGAAAACAGCCCACCTATCCATTTGCCGAAAACCGTTAACGGGGTTTCTCCGCCGTCTGCCATAGGTTGCTGCCAAACCAATTCAGGTACAGCCTCAAAAATAATGTGGGCAATGCAAATGCCTAAGCCTATTGCAACACTCAACAAAAAAGCCCGGTTTCTAAATCCTCTTGTTAACTCGATTTTTAATATATTTTTCATTCTTTTCTCATTCATTAACCATATAATATTTGCCGTCTTCCAGATAGTCTTTTAGATTATCAACTTCCCATATTTCAGGTATTTCGTTATACATCAAAAGGCAAAGCGACTTACTGTTTATATATTCGTCAGCTACAACCCAAATAGAAGTTACTTCTTTAGTTTCGTTTGTTTTGTATGTTTCCTTGTAATAATCCTTTTTGGCTTTTTCGGCAGTAAATTGAGTAACATATACAGGCAAAGTATCAATAATAATATCTGGGTCTATAGCGTTACTGTCAGAGTCTAAAACAAAATAATCGTGTGTAATGCACAAAATACGGTCGTTTTTAAAGTTGTTTTTAACCTTTGCGACCATATATAAATAAGTAAAATCAGAAGTCAACGTACCGTTACTATCGCAAAGAACACTGTCGTATCCAGCCGCTTCTTTCGGTAATTCTTTGCACAAATCATCTAACGTTATCCCGTGCAGCAGTTCTTTCGATTTCTCAATTTTAATATCGCTGTACGAAACTGTTTTGTAATCCACCGAATCTTTTCCGCTGAACTTATTAACGGGCTTAACTTTATCATACTCGGGCAACATTCCGTTTTCCGGCAGCAATTCGGCTGTGCCGTATTTTTCATAATACTCTTCGGCAGGCATTTTGGTGGTTTTTTCATCAGAAATTGCTAAATCGTTCGGCATTGTAATTGTGCCGTCGCTTTCAATAACCTCGCTTTTGCAAGAAGTTAAAAAAGCTGTGATTATAACTAAAAGTGCACATAATAACAATTGTTTTTTCAAGTTAAACCTCTTATTCTATAGAAAGTTACCTAATACCATAGTTTAAGTATTAGGTAACTTTTTGCTTAATTATACGCTGTCAGGACTCCACCAGTATTTTGCAGTAAAGTTGGGCTGTGCCATTGCACTAAGTTTAAGGCGTGCATCAAGATTATAGCTTGTTGGATAAGCGTCATGGTTCTCATAAATATAATTTATTAAATACAAACTGGTGAGCATATTCGTCTGTCTTTGTGGACCGGTGTCATACCAATAACCGTTTGTTCTTTGCCCTTGCGGTTGAACTTTAACTAATCCGCCGGAATAATAGTCGAACCAAATGGATGTGTCATCCTCTTTTGTGCGTTCAGGTCCAGCGTACCAACCGTTGTCCGGAAGGTCTAACAATACTTTTGTATCTGCTATATTCCCTGCACTTACATTAAACGCAAACAATGCCGTTGCAAACAATGTTATGAGAATAATAGATATAGCTTTTTTCACAATTTCCGCCTCCTTTCTTATAAATTTACAATTTTAACATCTGTATGATATTATAATAACACTAAATGGTTTTAATGTCAACAAAAATTGTGAAATATTTTTGGTTATGTTATGTATGTTGCTTAACAACATGTTTATCTAATATGTCTCACTTTTTTTGCCCCCAACAACATAAATTACAAGGACGGCAAGCAAAATTACACCAACCTCGGCAAGTGCGATTGGCACGGTTGAGTTTTTTGCTGTCCCCGTTTCTAACCAATATTGAATGTTTATATCATAAACATTAATAAAGCGGCTTAAAAACGAAATTAATTGAACAAAAACAAAAGGAATTATTAAAACTACATACTCGTATTTTATAAAATATGTGCTACTTAGTGCAATGCTTGCAAAAATGCCGGAGATAAAAAAATACACCAGCAAATATGTGGCAATGTACAAAAGCGGAAAAGCGTAAAACAACTCAATTCCTACTGATTGAGAATCCACAACTCCGGTTTGCCCTTTAGCTATAGGGTCGGGCATAATGGCCGGGAAAAGTGTTGCCGTAATACAAAAGTTAATTATCAGCGGAATAACTATTGCACAACCGCCTGTTAAAAACACCGAAATAAATTTTGCAAATAAATAGTCCTGTTTTTTGCCACGGGTATAGAGGTTTTTTATATACCCTGTCTTAATATCCCTTTTTAAGCTGCCGGCATAGGGTATTGCTGCAAGCAACGGCATAAGAGATAAAAAAATATAACTAAATGTAGATGTCATTCCGCCTATCCATTGCCCGAACAAAGATAGCGGTATACCGCCTTTATCAACACTCGGCTTTTGCCAAACTAATTCAGGTGCAGACTCAAAAACAATGTGGGCAATGCAAATGCCTAAGCCTATTGCAATACTCAGCAAAAAATCTCGGTTTCTAAAACCTCTTGATAATTCAATTTTTAAAATATTTTTCATTTTATGTTTTGCTTAAACTACTTTCGCATTCTATCTATAAAAAATTTCAAATGTTAATATCTGATGATATTATATTAAACCATTAAGATTTTATTGTCAACAATTTTGTTATATTTAATAATGTAGTACTTAATATGGTTTAATGATACGGTTAAAAAGAATTGAAGCAAAACCCTATATGTGCTTAAATCGTATCAACTATATTATTGGTTCAACGGCTTTGCTTTCGGTAGCTAAAATAAGTCAGCAACAAATATTAATATGGATTGAAATTATTTACAATAATTTAATTGAAAAACAGCAAGGATTATGCTATAATTGTACCACTGATAACACAGGCTTGATAACATTTTGATAACAAGAGTTCAGTATAAACCATATGGTTAGGATAATTGAAATCAAAATGAGTAAAAAGGAATCAAATAGCCAAAGCAAAAATGTTTAACTCTATTTTTACTTTGGCGAGTGGGAGTAAATAAGAAAACGGCTGAAAGCCCCGTATTTGCTGGGTTTTCGGCACTTCAAATTAGTCGTTGATACTGATTTGATACTGATTTTTTTACCACGTAAATATTTAGACAGAGTGCAAACTCCCGTCTGAACGCTAAGTTCAGATGGGAGTTTTTTGCGTTGATTAAAAAGCAAGTTAGGCTGTTTATGCTTTAATTATTCTAATACATTACAATGCTAAGTTCAATACTGACACAAATTTTGCTTTATCCAAAGGAATATAATGACCTACGGTTTTTGTTCCGTTTACGGTTGCACGATTTGCCATTGCATTAAAATCTTTGTTGTCAATTCCAAGCTCATTCAGTGTTGTGTGCAGATTTAGCAAGCGAAAAAATTTTTCAAGCTCCGCCGATAGCTTCGCTGCACACTCGCTTTCGGAGTGGTTATAAGAATCAACTCCAAACACACGAGTTGCAAGTTGTGATAATTTCCACGGTTTTTCTGTTGCGGCAAATTTTGTCCATGCAACCAGAACTACCGCCATTCCCTCGCCGTGTGTAATGCCGTATTGAGCACTCAATTCATGTTCGATTCGATGCGAACCCCAGTCGGCAATCCGTCCGGTATCCAACAGATTATTGTGTGCTATAGAGGCAAGCCATTGAATTTCGGCTCGTGCATTTAAATCATCCGGGCTTTTTATTACTCGCTCTCCGTTCACAAGCAGTGCTTTTACTGCTCCTTCTATCAGATAATCGGTTACATCCGTATGCTTAACATCTGAAAAGTATCTTTCAAGCAAATGCGAAAGAATATCAGCAACACCGCAAGCAGTTTGATATTCGGGGAGCTTTAAAGTGTATTCCGGGTCCATAATCGCAAATTTCGGAATGATTTTATCATCCTCAAAGCCCAATTTCCACTCACCGTTTGACAGAATTGCACAGTTAGAGGTTTCTGAACCGCTGGCGGGAAGCGTTGAAATAACACCAACAGGTACTGCAACATCGGGCAAAATACCTTTTTCAAAGAAATCCCATACATCACCTGCATAAGGAATACCGAGGGCGACCGCCTTTGCTGTATCTATAGCACTGCCACCACCAACTGCAAGCACAAAATCTACCTTTATCTCTTTTCCGAACACAGAGAGTTTTCGCACAAGCTCAATGGAGGGGTTTGGAACTACATCACCATTTTCATAAAAAGCAACACCAAGTTCCCGACAGGTATTCGCAACCGATTCATATATTCCCAATTCTTTGATGAAATCTCCGCTGTATACCAAGAGCAAAGAAGTTGCGTTTGCCTCTTTTAACAAACATCCTAATTTTTCTATCGAACCCGAACCAAACACGATTTTTGCAGGATTATAGTATTGGAAATTTATCATTTCGGTATCTCCTTACTCAATGCCATTTCTCCAAGTGGCAGGTTTAAACTCATCCTTTATTGGAAGCAGCCTTTCATCAACATTAATTTTCAAAACAGAGTTGAAATTATTAGTTGCAATCATCTGTGCAGCAAAGCCTACAATCGCTACAATTTCGGAATCGGTATATGTAGCCTTTAATTGTGCAAACAATTCGTCTGATACATTGGTGGGGTCTTTTACAATTTGCTCGCCAAGCTTCTTTAATACTTCCTCTTTTTCACTTGGCGCAAAATCATTCGGGTTAATCCCAAGCTCTTTCAAATCGCTGATAAAGAAGAGTGAGCAGAGTTGGCAACTATTGGTAGTAGATACCGAATGTGCATAGATGGTTGCAGCTCGTAGACCTACAATTTCCACCAACCTTTTCCAAGAAGTGTACCAACCCATAAATGCGTCATAGGTTGCATAGTCTAAAAGTAATGCCTGCTTCATGTTTGTAAGTTTGCCTGTTTCTTTAAGAGAAATGTAAGCTTCTTTGGCTTTGCCCTCCGCTTTGTTTTCTGTGATAAA
>JAISII010000118.1 GCA_031262125.1 Oscillospiraceae bacterium
CAAAACGGCAAAATGCTTATGCTGGGCAACCCGCCCGCCGCACTGCAAACCGAAAAAACCGAAGCATTAATAAAAGAAAAAGCCCGGCAGGGGCTGCGTGTTTTGGCAGTTTTTGATGAAAGCAAACTGTTGGGGATTATTGTTATTGAAGATGTTCTGCGAAGCAACGTAGAAAAAACCGTAGAATATTTTATTAAGCAAGGTGTAGATTTAAAAATAATAAGCGGCGACAGTGCCGACACCGTTGCGGCAGTTGCACAAAAAGCAGGTGTGCCAAACACCGAGCATATTTTAGATTTATCGGAAATTGCACCCCAAGAGCTGGAAGAAAGCCATTTGCAAAACACTGTTTTTGCACGTGCAAAACCCGAACATAAAATCGCACTGATTAAGCTGTTTAAAAAAGCAGGACGTTATGTTGCAATGACGGGCGACGGTGTAAACGACGTGCCTGCACTTAAAGAATCGGATTGCAGCATTGCAATGGCACAGGGCAGTGCCGCCGCACGTGAGGTCAGCAACCTTGTGCTACTTAACAACGACTTTCAAAGTCTGCCCAAAATTGTCAACGAAGGTCGCCGCACAATTAACAATATCGAACGCAGTGCATCGCTTTTTATTATTAAAACAATTTATTCAATGGTGCTTTCGCTCATATTTATTTTTGCCGCTGCCGAGTACCCGTTCTCGCCTATTCAAATGTCGCTGCTTTCGGCGTTTACCATTGGGCTGCCCTCGTTTGTTTTGGCATTAGAACCTAACTTTGCACGCCCTGCACCGCACTTTTTCTTCAACATAATAAAACGTGCCCTGCCCGGGGCGACGGCGGTTGTTCTTACCATTGCGGCGTTGCTTATTTTAAATGCCGTTTTTGCGTTGGACTTCCGTGTTTATAACTCGATAGCCGTAATTGCAAACCTGCTTATTGGGGTTATGTTTGTAATTAAAATTTCGTTTGTACGCAAGCAAGAGGATAATGTGCTTACGCTTGTGCGTTACGGGCTGATTTCGGTTATTGTGGTGTGCATAACATTGTGCCTTACGCTGTTTGGCTGGGTTGTAGACATAGACCTGCGGATTTTTGCAAACCCGCTGCACTTAGTTTTGCTGCTGTGCGTGGTCGGCTTTGCCGTGGTTGCTTTTTATGGCTGTAATATGGTTTTGGGGCGGATATTGGAAAAAAAGGCTATTCGTAATGCCTTTGTGCCGCCTGCGGGTTAACGTGAACCATACAATGCTTTATATCGGGGTAGTTTTCCTCCAGCTTGTCGTGTACGTTTTCGGCAATCTCGTGGGCACGAAAAAGCGTCATTTTGCCGTCGAGGCAGATTTCAATATCAACATACATTTGCGAGCCGAACAGCCGTGTTCGCAAATCGTCAACGCCAAGCACACCATCGCATTCAAGAGTAGTGCTGCGTATTTGTTCCAGCATTTGCTCGCTGCACGATTTATCGGTAAGTTTGGTGTACGCCTCTTTAAAAATGCCCCACGCCGCTTTTAATATAAGCAGACAGATAAACAAGCTGGCAATGCTGTCGGCAATTTTAAAGCCCAAAATCGAGAACACAATGCCCACCAAACAGCCCAAAGAGGATAATGCATCGCTGCGGTGGTGCCAAGCGTCAGCCATTAACGCATCGGATTTTTCTTTTTTGGCACTGCGGGCAACTATAAAAAACGAGATTTCTTTAATTATTACCGAAACGCCGGCAACAATAATTGCAGCAAAGCCCGGTGCGGGAGAAGTCAGATATGCCCCCGTGATTATTTGCATTATGCCGTTAAGCCCAATGCCCAAGCTGGTAATTACCAAAATGGTAGCCAAAATTATGCTTGCCACCGATTCTATGCGTTCGTGCCCGTAGCGATGGTCGTCGTCGGACGCTTTTTTGCCGAAGTGAACCCCCAGCAAAACTATAACATTGCTTAAAATATCCGAGCAGGAATCTACCCCGTCGGAAATTAGTGCTTTTGAATTTGCAAAAACTCCCACAACAAATTTTGCCGCTGTAAGAGCCGAATTTATGCCGATGCTGTAAAAAGCCGTGGCAGTAGCTTTGTTTATCATAAACATCCCCGTTTTTTGTCAAGTATCTTTAATTGCATTGTTTGCAATAAATTTTCTACTTACACTATATTTTAATTGCGGGGTTTTGTCAACAAAAATTTGTGCAAACCACCTTTTTCTCCTTCCGTCGTGGCTACGCCACGCCACCTCCCTCTAAGAGGGAGGCTTTTTTACAATATTTCTGCATTCTGCATTTTTATTTCTTATTTGGATTTGCACAAACCACCCCGTCTTCGCTAAAGCGAAGCCACCCCTCCCCAGAGGGGAATTTTTCCGCTACGCCGAGACTTTTAGCTGTTTAGCAGCACAAAAACTTTACAACAAAAACCTGTTGTGGTATAATTCAAATTGAAAATTGAAAATTGCAAACGGCAAATTATTTGTAGATAATAAATTTACGCCGTAACGGCGAAAGGACGGTTAAACAATGGCAGTTAAAAGCTTACCTTCGGATTTTAAACAAGCAGGGGTAATTGACTTAAGCAAAAACAAAAAGCAAGCTTTAGGTGTGAACCTTTTGTCGCTGGTAATAGCAATACTTATGTTCTCGGCTGCTTGGTATGCCGAACCTTTATCTTTAGCTTTGGATTTGAACACTTTAATAGTAGCTTTGATTTTTGTTGTGTGTTTGTTTGCATATACTACGCTGCACGAGCTTACGCACGGGTTGTTTTTCAGATATTTTTCTAAGCAAAAGGTGCACTATGGTTTAACGGGTATTTATGCGTATGCAAAAAGCGATGCCTATTTTAAAAAAGGTGAGTATATTATTATTGGTTTGGCACCTGTTGTTTTGTTTTTTGTTGTGTTTGGCTTGTTAATGGTGTTTTTACCGCAGGAATATTTTTGGTTTGTTTATTTTCTTCAAATTTTTAATATAAGCGGTGCGGCAGGTGATATTTTTATGATATTCCACTTACGCAAATTTTCTAAAAACACTCTGATACACGACGACGGAGCAGGTATGAAGCTGTATGAAAAAACTAACGGTATTTGACAGAATTTATGAGGTTGTAAAGGCAATTCCACAAGGCAAGGTTGCAACATACGGGCAAGTTGCCTGTATGGCGGGCAACCCAAGGTGGGCACGTGTTGTGGGGTATGCTCTGCATGCAAACCCCAACTCGGCAGAAATCCCCTGCCACAGAGTGGTGAACCGCTTTGGGCAATGCAGCACAGCATTTGTCTTTGGCGGCAAAAACGCACAGATAGATTTGCTGAGAAGTGAGGACGTTGATGTTTCGGATGAAGGTTTTGTGGATTTAAGCAAGTATCTCACCGATTTTCGCTAAATTTGTAAATTGAGTAAATTTACTGTTGAAAACTGCAAATCTATGTGATATAATATTTGCTATTAGAGTATTGCTAATGCTAAATAAATACAAAGAGGTTTTTTAATGATTAAATCGATTTCAAACTATTACAGCAAACATAAGGCTTTTTTACATTATTTGTTTATAAGTGTATTTGTTACTGTAATTGATGTTCTTGTCAGTTTTTTTGCAGAAAAATCACTTGCGGCATTCCATCAAACTTACTCAACGCTTATCGCTAACACATTGGGTGTTGTTGTTGGGTTTATAATACAGTATTTTCTTGCTGCACGATTGGTTTATAATACAAACGATTTGAAAGCTTTTACCAAATTTCTGCTTACATTTTTTATGAACCTATGCCTTGCGAACATAATTGTTTATATATTTAGGTTTTGGGTTTTCAATGGCTCTGAACACATGATTGCATTTTCTATAAGCAAATTCAGCTCTATAGTCCTCCCGTTCTTTTTCACCTATTTTGTGAGAAAAAAATGGATTGGCACAGGAAAGGAAGTACAGAAATGACTTTATACGCTTATTTGCCTTGTTATAACGAGGAAGCAAATATTACCCCGCTTATTGAGGCTTGGAATCAGCAACGCTCTGCTTTGCTTGAACTGAATGTAGACCTTGTTATTATCGGCATTGATGATTGCAGCAGCGACGGGACAAAAGACTGTGTGTTGCGTATGGCGGAGCGTTATGATAATGTTCGGCTTATTTCACACGAAACAAACAAAGGGCTTGTTGGCGGCTTAAACACCGCTGTAACCGATTTTTATAAGCACAACGAGCCGGATTCGCTTATGGCTTTGATGGATGGCGACAATACGCACGACCCGAAATTTATAATTCCTATGATTTTGAAGATGAGAGAGAAATCCGTCGACTGCGTAATAGCCTCGAGGTATGCAAACAATGCAGATGTTGTGGGTGTGGCTAAAAACAGAGAGTTTTTAAGCGATATGGCAAAACACTATTACAAAATTATGCTGAGTGTTCCCAATGTTCAAGATTACACCTGCGGGTATCGCCTTTATGATTTTGAAGTGATTTCTAATCTCATAAAACAATACGGGAGCGAGCCCATTAAAGAGCAAAGCTTTGCCTGCATGATGGAATTACTCTATAAGATATATCGTGTTGGTGCAAAATTTGATGAAGTCGGCTTTACCTTACGTTACGATTTGAAGCAAGGCGACAGCAAAATGCGTGTTATGAAAACTGTAATTAAAAGTTTGACCACTGCACCAAAACTGCGTTTTTCTCGTAAGTTAAAAGGTACGGTAAAATGATAGCATATTTCAAGAGTCATATAAATCGAATTATGCCTTATCTGGTATTGGGGTCTTTTGCCATAATGATGGCATTAACTACAAGGTTTTTCTATTTTTCAAGCGGCAATATGGGCCACGATGCTTCTATTTTTGCGACAGTTGGTAATGCATTGCTAAACGGCAAAGTTATGTACACCGAAATTTGGGAAAACAAAGGACCGCTTCTGTATTTTATTAACGCTTTTGCGTTGCTTTTGGATTATAAACACGGGCTGTTTTGGGTAGAATTGTTAAACCTGTTTGTTACGCTAATTTTTGCTTACAAAACCGCCTTAATTATCTCGTCTAACAAAAAATCTCTGTCGGTAATTGCGGCTGTGTTTTCACTTCTTATACTTACAGTTACCTTAGAGGGCGGCAATTTAAGCGAGGAATATGCCCTCCCCTTCCTTACAGCAGGGTTATATTTATGTGTTAAATATCTCTATAATAATCTCTCGTTAAAGGTTAATGAGAAAATATTAATTGGTGTATGCTGTGGGGCTTGTTTTTTATTACGAATAAACATTTGTGCGTTATTTTTTATATTTGCTGTTGGCATCGCCGTTATTTTGATAAAAAGCAAACAATTTAAAGAGCTTTTGTCGATAGCGGGCTTTGCATCTGTCGGCTTTGCCGCTATTATTCTCCCCTTTTACGCCTACCTTATAGTGAATGGTGCTTTTTCTGCATATGTTGACGCAGCACTGTTAACAACAAACGCATTTAGCGAATTATTACCAATTACAGTAATCAGCAATGTTGCCGAAATGGTTTTCGCTACAAAAGATTCGGGCGTTTTGTTCATTGCTGTTGTGTATTTAATTGCGGTACCGTTTGCAAGTTATTTTGGAGTTTATAACGACCGAATTGCGTTTAGACGTTGTTTGTGGATAAACTGGTTTGGATTGATTATTAATCTTTTTGCAAATTCTGTTACCGGTGCGTATCATTTGCACTATTTTATGACCTTTGTTCCGTTTTTGGTAATACCCGGAATATGGTTTGCTATGAGTGTTTCGCACATTTTTACAAAAATGGTACGGGATGACAAGCTCAAGAAGATTAGTGCACTTGTTACAACGGCTATTATGCTGTTTATCACCCTTACCGGATTTGTTCAAACAGTAAGGCAAATGATTAGTTTTTCGGATTATAGCAAGACAATAACCAAAAGTGCTATAGTTTCATATGTAGAAACTCGTACATCGCCGAATGATTATGTTCAAGTTATCGGTGATGTTACATTAAACTATAAAACGCATACCTTACCTGCTTCTAAATACCAATATCTTGTTGGTGGCAGGTACACCTACGCTGTTGTAAAAGAGCGATGCGAACAAATGGCTTCTGATATAACTGCTGTGCGACCCAAGTTGATTGTATATTCGGACCAAGGGCAGTATGATTATATGTTAGGCAGCGTCCCCAACAGACAGTCTTTTGAGAATTTTTTGTCTGCAAATTACACCCGTGTTGACGGTGTTGACGGCAATTATATTGCCTTTTATATTAAACAGTAAAGCGTTGTTATGACACAACATTCCAAAAAAATGTCAGATGGCAGATTGCAAATTTAATTATATAGTAACATTTGCAATTTGCCACTTGCAATTTGCAATTAAAATAATACGCAGGTGTGGCGGAACTGGCAGACGCACTAGATTTAGGTTCTAGCGGGAAACCGTGCAGGTTCAAGTCCTGTCACCTGTACCAATTTTTTTCGGGAAGCCCTTTTTTAGGGGCTTCCCGAATATTTTTATCGGCAGAAAAAACAAAAGGCAGACCCATCTAATTTCGAGGTGTATCAGTCTGCCAATCAGCCTATAAATTTTTACGCCGGTAATACCCAGCTTTCAAAGACCCTATCGATAATCTCGCCGTTTTCATCGTATAAATCAAGATGTCTGCGAAAAGGTGCTTTGATAGCTATATCAATGTCCAAGCCTTTTTCGCTTTCACTTATGATTACCGAATCCACGAACATCCGAAGGTGCGTGTCGCTTACTCCTTCCTTTGAGATGATTTGGTCAATCAAATCGATGCTTTCCTTAATTTCGGATTTACGTTTTCTGATTGTGGTATCGATTGCTTTTAGGCTTTCAATTTGTTCAGTGTAAGCGGCTTTTTCTGCTCTGCGTTTTTCAAGCATTGTGTCATAAATCTCTCGATTTTCTTTATCGTTAATCCGCTCCATAAGGATGTTTTCAATTTCCAATCCGATATCTTTAACTCTATCTTCGTACGCATTTATCTTTTTATCGGCAGTGTTTTTCTGTGCCATCCAACGCTTAACATCCGATTCTATGCTCAGCCAATTTTTCTCTGCAAGGTCTTTTACAAGCAATAATTCGTCATAAACCAGCTTGTCCAAATTCGTTTCGTTAATCCTGTGTGCTGAACAATGCTCCTTCCCGTAACGGCGGTAGCCGTTGCAGTTATATTCAATCCGAACCTCTTTCCCCTGCCAATAGCGGCATTTTGCAACAAAGCTGCAGCCGCAGTTCCCGCATTTTAAAAGTCCCGAATATCTGTGGCAGGGCTTGTTGGGTCCCGCCCGAATATTCCTTTTTGCTTTATCCTCTATTAAAAATTGCACTTGTTCCCACAACTCTTTTGTGATTATGGCAGGCACCATATTTTCGTGTCTGATATGTTCTTCGGGTGGGACACTGTTTCGTGTCTTTTGGATTTTATGAATCTCATACTTATGGTTGACCACCGTGCCGATATAAAACTCGTTAGTTAGGGTTCGCTTGACTGTACTGCTCGTCCACATATAGCGGAAAGTGATTTCCGGGCGTTGGCAGCCCTGCTTTTTACCGAGGTATTTGTGTTGATAATATGATGGTGATTTAATTCCTGCGTCGTTCAGCTTTTTAGCAATCGCCTTGAGCCCGAACCCTCCGGCATAGAGATTAAAGATGTGCCGTACAATCTCCGCCGGTTCTTCCATAACCAAAATTTCGCCTGTATTTTTGTCTTTGAAGTAGCCCATCGGCGGAATCATCATGAGCCCTTCCTTTTGCTTTTGACGGAACCCTGCGCGTACTTTTCTGCTGATGTCTTTCGCGTAAAAGTCATTCAGAATCCCTTTGAAACCAATCAGAAGGTCGTCATTTTCGTTACTGGTGTCGATATTTTCGGTGACTGAAAGCACCTTGACTCCGTGTTTCGAGAGGTAGTCAATGAACAGTGCGGTCTGCGTTCTGTGCCTGCCGAGGCGAGAAAGGTCTTTGACCAGAATGCAGTCCATTAGTCCATTATCAACCGCATCGTAGATTTTTTCGATGCCCTCACGGTCGAAATGCATTCCGCTGACGTTGTCGTCGAAGGACTCTCCGACCACCTCAAAGTCCTTTTCCTCTGCGTAACCAACAAGGATTTTACGCTGATTGTTCAGCGAATTCAATTCCTCGTCATCGTCACGGGACAGACGATAATAAAGCCATGCTCTCAATGTTTTTCACTCCTTTTTTGTTTGATTTGGCAGACACAGATTACAGTTCCGGCGCTACCGACAACACAAAAAACGAAAGGTTTTACGAAGTCCAGCGTTACGGTTCAGATTTTTCAGAATTTACACTTGCAACATATTTTTCTTTGGACAAAATCTTCTGTTTATCCAAAGATACATAATCACATATGACTGTTTTTAAAAAAGTATTAAAATCTTTATCCTTGCCAATATGCGAATACATAACGCTGCTAATTTTTGTTTCAACCGGTTTTCTCATAAGAATTATTCTTCTTTCTTAAATTCACAACCCCCATAAGAACCCGCATTACTGCGGAATTGAGTTATTGTGACCCCTTGTAGATAGTAAATCATGTTTTTGCAACCCCTATGGTCAAAATGAACAAAAAGGGCTGTAAACCCGCTTGCGGTCGGCGTTGCCGTCCGCAATGAATCGGCGTAGGGGTGCTTTGCAACCCCGAGCCTTTAACCTGCACACTTTTCGACAGGTAGAAAGAATATTAAGTTCGTCATTTTGCCGATTTGTACAAGCGGCGAGCATCGCCAAATTTTGCGTTCTACCTTTTATTCGGGGAATGTACCACCCTCGCCAAAAAATCGCACACAGAGCGAACACGGCGGCGATGAATCGGCAGAAAAAGAAGAAGGCAAGGAGGCAAGGTTCTAAAGAGGTTACCCACTTACACCCTTCATTCTGTTTTCGACAAGCTCCATACCCAACGCTTGCCGCTTTTTTCTGCAATAACACCGAGATTGCTTTTTGCTGCTTTTACAGTGCGTTCGCAGATGCCAAGTGTTTTTGCTCGGTTGTAGACATCTACCGCCGGAGTCGATTCTGTGAGCATTTCCTTAATGAGTTCTTCTGCTAACATGGTTTTGGTTTGTACCATACCGTTGCCCGACAATAACTCGTCCACCGTAGTTTCGCAAAAGCCTTTCCAGCAAACAGCACCGCCGTCGGTGATTTCAAAGGCGATAGACTTTCCGGCAGGAGCAAGACTGCTTTTGTCGTGTGCCGCAATCCGCAAAGAGGGATTTCCTTTTGTTCTGCCGATAAGCAAAACACTTCGTGCCGCCGCACGGAAATCAATAGAGCCAAGCCCTCGGTAAGATGATTTCATACCTTGAGCTTTGTTCATATGCCCGATTAGAATTATCGCACTGCCGGTTTGCTCCGCAACGATTGCCAGCCGAGAGAGTATGGGGCGTACTTCGTTGGCACGGTGCATATCAATACCGCCGCCGAGGTAGGCTTGCAGCGGGTCAAGGATGATTACTTTTGCACCTGTTTCGATAATGGCTTTACCCAGTCGTTCATCTGTAAGGGTCAGCCCTTGCTCGGATTCATCAATCACCAACACCTTAGAGCAGTCGGCATCGGAGGCAATCAGCCGTGGCTTTATGGTATCCGCCAAACCGTCCTCTGCTGTTTGATAAATCACACACACAGGGCCACTCCGTATTTTCTCACCCGGCAGCGGGTTGCCCTGTGTTAGCAATGCCACCAGTGCGAGTATAAAAGTTGTTTTGCCTTCGCCTGGGTCGCCCTGCACGATGGTCAGTTTGCCGAGCGGAATATACGGATGCCAGAGCCAATGCACCTGCTCTGCCGCTATATCAGCCATATTGATGAGTTTTAGTTCTTTTTTCATGTTCGTTTTCACCTCATTTCTTTATTGGAGTACCTGCTCAGATTGAGCGGGTGTTTTTCTTTTTTTGCAAAGGGTAAAGAGTTAAGATAGCGTATAACCTTTTGCAAAAAAATATTCCCCTACTTTTTAAGCCGAAAAAAGCAGGGGTTGATAACCAGAATTTATATTTTTTTGTTTTAAACTACAATTTTTGCTTTATGTTTTCTCTTTTTTCTTTACATTTTGACGACATTTTGTTACAATATATGCAAATGGAAAATAATCCATGCTCGCCCGTGCAAGTGTGTAGATAAATGACAGGGGTGGAAATAATGAATGAAATTGACAACAACAAATTGAATGAACTATTCGATATAACCAAACGTGTTGTAGCAGAAAACAATATAATCGGTAATCATATTTTTTCTGATGAGGAAGCAGAAGACTTAATTGATGTTGCTTCCGGTAGACTTAACGAACTTCGTAACTTGCCAATAATTAAAGCTGATATAGAGTATGCTGAACTTATGTTCTGTGCTATTGTGCATATAGCAAAAGGGTTTAAAAGCGATTTGTCAGATAATGATGACGGATTTTGGGGATTTGTGTTTAAAACTTTATCTTGCGATGGCTATTTTAATCAAGCTAACTTTTTTGGATATAAATACTTTATAGAAATCATTCGTTATTTGTGTGAGTCCCATAAAATTATTTGTGCGATTAAAGGAAAAAAATTCTACGCAACTGTCATGATGCACGCACTCGCTCCAAAACTGGCTATTAACTCTTTCTTTGACCTTTGCTATAATATTTTCAGCAAGGACTTGGACTTTGCATATAATAACGACCAAGATATAATACTTCGTTCTGTAAGAACCCTCGAAAGCAAATTTACTGAATTACCAAGTGAAAATGAGCCTGTCAGAATTGGTTCAAAAGCATATAACTTACGCATCGGTTTGAGAAAATTATCTGTACGTGAAGACCTGCATCCCATACTTGAAAAGCTCTTCGACGATGCCTTAACTGCTATAGATAATGCCTATTATAATAACGATGCTTTTACGGTTAAAGATTATTTCACGCAATTGTTGAATGAATGGTGGAAGAGCAAACTCCGCTCCGGACACATTGTTAGCAGCAGAAAAAAGAACCCCCACTTTAAAGCCGTTTTACAAAAGGACATATATGCGTTTTATCAATGCGATGATGACGGTAACATAAATTTGGTTTTACCGCCGATTATTTTAGAAGACAGCACAACCAACCCTAAAATAGAGGTTTTTATTGATGACACGCAATTACTGAAAGAAGAATTATGGACAAAGCAAGGTGAAATTCGCACGAACACGAAATCATGGGAAAAACGCCTTAACGAAATTCTTCCGAAGCAAGTATCAAAAATCAATTTGCGAATTTTGGTAACGCAGTCCGATAATGTTTTGTATGACTCATATGAATCGTTATATAGGGAATACATTCTGTTCTTAAAAAATCTTGAAACAAAAAAACTACAGCTCATTCCGGGAAATTATATTATTTATACCCTTGAAATCGGAAATCTTAATATTCCAGATGGGCTGTCTACTCATACAAAAAATACATATAATCTTCGTGCAAGTGAAGAGGATACAATAATTTCCTGTGATCGAATAGTATATTTCCTTTCTGAAGATGCCCGCAGTAGCTCTCGTGCTTATATTACTGGAGCGATGATTTTTGCGACATACATGACCGAGCAAAATGAGTATCCTGTTTATAATGGTGAGCCATATCTTTTGCTATCAAATATTGAAGATGAAAACGCCTATGAAGTATGGTTAAACGGCAAAAGAAAACTACTATCAAATCTCAAATCTGAATTGTTTGATAATTACAAACGCTATCGACTCACCGAGTTTTTAGAAAAAAACGCACTCAACAATTTTCTCATTAAATCTAATGTTACGAACAAGCCGCTGCTTGACTTGCAATTTTTTTACAGTCCTTTTCTTGAAATTCAATTTGACAGCCGTTGGTATTACGGCGATAAAAACGGTAGTTGTACCGTTTTTACAGATAAAAGTGGGCAAACCCTTGTTGTGGCTGTTTCTGCTCTGAATAGGACAGTTTCATTCGAAGTATTTAATGGTCGGCTTATTATCGATGTACCAAGGCTATCTTGGCGAATTGATAATAACGACTGGAACTATGCCCCGCAATCAACACCGCTTTTCTATCGGACAGCTATGGTTAACTCGTCAAGCCTTGAATTGGATATTCCTAAAGGTATAAATCTGAACTGTTATGCTACCTCAAATCTTAAAACAGAATTGTTAAACAAAGGCAATTTCTATGAATTAGGGAAAGAGATTTATACAAGCAGCCATATTGATAATGATATTATTGTCTTCGCAAAAATCGACGGCGAGAACATTGAGCTTTGCAACATTGCTATGAAGGAGCAGTTTACTGCTCCTCCGATTCAATATGATGTTTCGCAACAACAACTTTTTTTCACTGCAAGAAACTTTATAGGTGATACGGAAGGCAAAATCGTTATTGATTTTGAAGGATACAAAAAAATTGAAATGGATAGCCCACCTTTAGAAAGTTTCATTATTTCCGGGTTAAAGGAAAGCGTATATCCCTGTAAAATTTACCGTCCCAGCAACGGTTTTACGCCAGCTAAGACGATTTGGTCAGGTGATGTTGTTGTAGGACAGAAGGAAAAGTTTTTATTTAAAGGAAAACTTCTTCACATACTCAGTGTCAACCTCGGTTGGGGAAGCGACTCTGACGATGTATTAAAGTGGCTTGTCCCAAGGTTCGAATATTACATAGATAGAATTACGGGCGTATATGATGAAAAAGATGAACAATGGTATTACATTGGCAAATTGTATGTTTATGATTATCGTGGTGAAAAACGATACCTTAACGCACAAAAGAATTCAAGAGAAGAGTACGAGACAATCAACCCTGTTCGTTTAGAATTTCGTACTAAGAATTCATTTTGGCTTGTTGCAGGTTATAAATATGGTTCTGAATTTTTAGGTGAATTGATGTTTGAAGAAGAATCCGGTCGAATTAGCAACAATGACCGTATTGGCAAAACAATAAACCTATATAGATGTGAGGTTATGAATAATGTTTAATCCGGCAAAAGCTTCGGAAAACATCAAAAAAGCTTATGTTGATTACATAGCAACGAGTTATCATTTTAGGAATCCAGTCTTACGGGATAATTTTGTCAAGCAATTAAACGCTACTGTTTCAAATGGTACATTTGTAGAAATCAAGGATATTTTTAAGACAGGAAAGTCTATTTCAGAATTAATTGATGAAGGCGTTCTTTCCCGCTTATTTAAAGATGTTGAAAAGCAAAAGAATGAAAAAACCAAGATTTTACCACTTGCCCGACCTCTTTATAAGCATCAAGAAAAAGCGATAAGGCTCATTTCGTCTAAACATAACGTTGTAGTTTCAACCGGTACAGGAAGCGGCAAAACAAATTGCTTTTTGATACCAATTCTTAACGAGTTGTTGCGAGAACAAGAAGCAGGGTCATTAACATCCGGTGTGAGAGCGATATTTATATCCCCTATGAATGCACTTGCAAACGACCAAATCGGCAATTTGCGAGAGTTACTTATGTATTATCCTGACATTACATTCGGAGTTTACAATGGCGGCACTGAACAGGAGGAAAAAGCCGCCGAAAACGTATATAGAGCAATGTTTGAAAAAGCTAAGTACCCTAAGTTGCGTAGTCCTTTGCCAAATGAAAAAATATCTCGTGCCTCTATGCGTGAAGCGCCTCCTAACATAGTTTTTACTAATTATGCAATGTTGGAGCATATGCTCTTGCGTCCGGACGACGATAAAATCTTCAGTAACAGTGAGTTGAAATTTGTAGTCCTTGATGAAGCTCATGTGTATAACGGTGCAAAAGGTATTGAGACAAGCTTTCTTATGAGCCGTTTGTCCGGCAGAATTAAATCAAATCCTCAATTCATTCTGACCAGTGCTACCCTTGGCGGAGGGTATGGAAATGAAGAAGAAACAAATGCCGATATTGTGAAATTTGCAACTGCACTTAGCGGAAAAGCATTTAATACCACTGACATTGTAAAAGGTGAGCGTGAAACGTATCATCGTCCAAGTGAGCTAATAGACTACCCGGTCGAGTTATTTGTACAGCTGGCAGCAACCGAAAATGAACAAGATTTATTCGTTGATGATATTATTGCTGAATATAATTTATCAAATTCGAGCGAAGATATAAACGAATTTTATTATAATACTATTATAGGCTCTTCTTTATATTGGCGGCTTCGCCGGTATTCCGACCGAATTCGATCTATTCATGAATTAGCTAAAGCAATTGAGCTAACCGATGATGCCGTAATCTCTTTTATTGCTCTTTGCACAAAAGCACGAAAAAACGGTAAAGCTCTATTGGACGCACGTTATCATTATTTTGTGCGAACGCTTGACGGTGCATATTTGCGTGCTGAGGATTATAATAGCTTGTCACTCGAAAGAAAAACTTTTGGCGACGGAAAAGCTTACTTTGAAATAGCGGTTTGCAATGACTGCGGAAAGCTTGCTTATTGCGGGATTGTGAGAGACAATAAGCTGCAGCAAGCTCGCCACGAAGACCCGAAAGTTGAATTTTTTCAAGCGATTATTGAAGGTGATATTGAACTTTCAGATGACGACAAAATAGAAGCAGCTGAAACCATTCGATCAAACCCCTTTGTTTTATGCAAGAATTGCGGGGCTATAGTGCCAAAAGATGAAGACCATAATAAATGGTGTTTATGCGGAAATACCGAACCGTTAGTATTATATTCTGCATCAAAAGTGTCGTCTGCCTCGAAAGGTAAATGTTTAAACTGCAATGGAACTCTGAGGAGATTTTACCTTGGTTATGATGCCGCGACCAGCGTGCTTGCAACAGCTCTTTATGAGGAATTGCCATACCAGACCTACGAAGATGCAATTGATACTATGCCTCAAAAAAATATATTTATGGCTTCCACAGTTAAGCAAAAGAAAATAAAACAAGAAGGGCGACAATTTATTGTTTTCTCTGATAGCCGTCAAGGGGCGGCGAAATTCGCTTGTCATTTAGGAGATATTTATAAAGAATTTTTACGACGTAGGAGTATTTGGAAAATTGTTGATGAGAAAAAGCAACATTACCCCAACGGGATACCTCTTTTAGACTTCGTTGGAATTTTAGAAAACAACTTTTCAACGAAACAGGTTTTCAGAGAGGACAATTCCCCGAACGGAAAACCCTCAGCACTTGAAGCTCGCCGCAATGCGTGGGTTGCTATATTGAACGAATTATATAATTACAAACGTGCAAATTCACTTTTTTCATTGGGCAAAATTACGTTTCAATACTTGGGTATAACAGATGAATTGGTTGAAGGTGTTGCCAATAATTATAAAAAAACGCCTAATGACGTGAGAAACTTTTTAAGTTATTTAGTTTTTGAAATTGTAAAAACCGCTGCCATTTTTACCGGAGACGAAAATGATTTAAAAGATTCTGACAGAGAATATATTTATTATGCACCTACTCAAAAATATGTCACTAAAGAGTTTGATACGATTAAGCAATACTTTATTCCACGAGCCAGACAAAAGAAAGATGGTACAGTGTCTTACTCTTCTCAAAGATTTGCAAATACTAAAAAATTCTTTAATATCAGTGATAATGATGCAATAGAGTTATTAAGGGACTTCTGGGATTATCTTATTTCACCAAATAATCCGTATCAGTTTATAAACCTGCAAGGCGATGGGAAGAAATACTTGATTCCCGCAAAAGGTTTTAATATTCTGATTGAAGGCAACGAAGGCGCAAAGTGGTGGCAATGTAATAAATGCGGAGACATTGAGCAATTCAATATTGAAGGAAAATGTCTTAACCGCAAATGCGACGGTCATTTACATCCATTTGATGCATCAATATACCGGTCTGAGCATTATTATGCAAAGCTATATGATGTCAAAAGACTTGCTCCTCTTTTCATTAAAGAGCACACAGCACAACTCGCAAAAAAGGATGCACTTGATTATCAGCAAATGTTTATCCGCAAAGAAATAAATGCTTTGTCTTGTTCAACCACCTTTGAAATGGGTGTTGATGTAGGTGGTTTGGAAACCGTCTTTTTGCGTAATATGCCGCCACTGCCGTCAAATTATGCACAAAGGGTGGGGCGCGCAGGCAGAAGTAGAGATGCAGCGGCTTTCGCATTGACTTTTGCTCGCCTTTCTTCACACGATATGACCTTTTTTAATGAGCCAAAATTGATGATTAGCGGCAAAATAATGCCTCCAATTTTTAAACTTGAAAACAGAAAAATATTGCTAAGGCACATCTATGCGGTTGCTTTTGCTATGTATTTTCAACTAAATCCCGAACAGTATAATCATAATGTTGCAAGTAAATTTATTAATCAAAAAGGCTACAAAGATTTTGAGCGATGGCTCAATGCTCATCCGACCAATCTATCTGATATGCTTAAACGTTCATTTCCGCAAGAAGGCCATAATCTTGTTGGAATACATTCATTTGACTGGTTGGATGATTTTATTGGAGATAACGGAGCATTTACTAAGAGAATACAAATTTTTGAAAATGATGTAGTTTATCTAAAAAAACAAATTGAAAAAGCACATAAAGAGCATGATGTTAATCACGAGGCTTTTTTAGTAAGACAAAAGAAACGTTATGAAAATAATGAGTTGATTGACTTTCTTGTAAGAGGCGGCATTCTACCAAAGTACGGCTTTCCTATAGACTCTGTTGAGCTGACAAAAAATATTGCCGACCCCAAATCGTCAGATCTTAATTTAACTCGTGATTTGGCTGTTGCAATAGCTGATTATGCACCTTCCTCTGAGGTGGTCGCAAACGGCAGAATGTTCACCAGTCGATATATAAAGAAGCCGCTTATATCCGGCAGAACAAAGGATTGGGATATTTCGTACATTTCGGAATGTCCGGATTGCAAAGCAATTAACTACTCACGACTCCCTGTTGATTCAGAAGGTCAGAAATGTGTTTCGTGTGAGTGCACCTTATATCGCAGAGATTTCAGCAAGAGCATTGAACCTCGTGCAGGCTTTCTTGCGGAAAAAACAGATAAAGACGTCCCAATGTCAAAACAACAAGACAGACACTACAGAACAGAAGCTTTCTTTGTTGGAGACCCTGACAGTATTAAACTTGATGAATTCGAAGTGGACTTGGGGAATGCAAGTGCACGATTAACATCCACAACAAACGACTCTCTTGTGGTAAAATCTAAAAGCGATTTTTACGTTTGCCACGATTGTGGTTATACAATTGCTGACGATGAGCATGATAAGACCAATAAATACAACTATGTTAAGGGTGTGCCATCCATAAAGCTTAAGTCAGAGAAAGATAAGCACGAGAAATCATTTTCTACACAAAAGTGTTCTTGCGAGGAGCTACACAAATATACAATTCACCACGAATTCAAGACTGATCTCACCCGCATTTCCTTTGATACGGATACTTCAGATTATCAAACACTATTATCGGCAATGTATGCAATATTAAATGCGATGTCACGAATTCTTAATATTGAGCGACGAGACATTGCCGCTTGTTTGACATGGGACGAAAAAGACGGTGACAGAGCACATGATATTATAATTTATGATTCCGTTCCCGGTGGTGCAGGTCATTCGCGCCGATTAGTTACACCAGATGCAGAAATACTTAAAGTAATAATCCGCGATGCCATAGCTAATTTATCATCACACGATTGCTCTCCCTCGTGTTATAGTTGTTTGAGGAGCTATGACAACCAGACCTTTCATGAAAAACTAAACCGTGAAGCCGCTTTGGACTTCTTGAGGTCAATAGCATCACCTTAATAATTTAATTGGAGGTACCAAAATGGACGAACAAAAGCAGAAAACTCTTGACCGTGCAAAAGCATATATAGATAAATTAGCCAACGGATATGACCCATTTACAAACGAGCCTTTGGAGAAAGATTCTCTTCTTAATAATGTTCGGCTCAGCCGCTGCTTCTTCTTTGTTTCGGATATATTGCAGGAAGTGATTGATAACGGCGGCGTTGTGAACAAGGGTTCGTCTTCAAAGCAAAATCTTCCGAAGTTTGAACTGCAACCCGAACAGCGTTCTCTAATTACAGCTTTAGACGAACCAATCCTCATCAGCGATTTGTGCAACAAAATTAATGAGCTTGCCAATCTTGAATCGATGCGAAAACTGAAGGTAACCGCTTTTGGGGCTTGGCTTTTAAGCAAAGGTTTCCTTACAATTGTTATTATAAATGACAAAAAGCATAAAGAGCCTACTTCGGAAGGAAGGAATATCGGCATTTTATCGGAATGGGTTGAATATCAGAACAGAGGTTATTACCGTTTGAAGTATAATAAAAACGCACAGCAGTTTTTAATAGATAATTTGGATGAGATTATTCAGATTTCTAATGGAGAATAAACAATTATTTAGAATTAAGTAGCAATTTGGTCTTTGAAGAATTCTGTTAATAATAAGATAGTGCAAAAAAAGATTTGACTAAACAGACAATTTTATGGTATAATAAGTGTCGAGGTGATACACTTAATGGAACGTAAAATTGTAAATGAGTTACTTATTTGGAAAGACACCCCCCAAAAACAACCTTTGCTATTGCAAGGGGCACGGCAAGTAGGCAAAACCTATACTATGCTTTCTTTTGGAAAGCAGTATTATAAAACCGTGGCGTATTTCAGTATGGAAGAATCCGGCGAAATTCGTGCTGTTTTCGAACGGGATTTGAACCCGGAACGAATTATTAAAGAGCTTGCAGCCCACAGTGGGCAGAGCATTTTGCCGGGCGAAACGCTACTGATTTTCGACGAAATACAAGCATGTGAACAAGCTTTAACTTCACTCAAATATTTTGCCGAACGCGCCCCGCAGTATCATATTATTGCGGCAGGCAGTTTATTGGGTGTCGCCATAAGACGCAAGAATTTCTCTTTCCCGGTGGGAAAGGTGGATTTGCTCCATATGTACCCGATGGATTTTGAGGAATTCTTATGGGCGATGGGTGAAAAACCGCTGTGCAGTCTAATACGTGAAGCCTATAACGGCTTTACGCCGCTGACTCTCCACAACAAAGCAATGGACTTGTATAAAACATATCTTGTGGTGGGTGGCATGCCTCGTGTAGTACAGGAGTATGTTGACAAGCGGGATTTTGATTTTGTTGTGTCCCAACAAAAAACGCTGAACGATTCGTATATTGCAGATATGGCAAAATACGCCTCGCCTCTGGACACTATTCGCATTATGTCGGCATGGGCTTCTGTTCCGGCACAGCTTGCCAAAGAAAACCATAAATTTCAGTACAAAGTGATTAAATCCGGTGCTCGTGCGGCAAATTATGAGTTGGCACTGGAGTGGCTGCGGGATGCGGGAATGATAAATTTGTGCATCCACACTACTCAAGGAAAATTACCCCTTTCCGCTTACGCCGAAAACGAGGCATTTAAGGTCTATATGGTTGATACCGGGCTGTTATGCTCTAAGTTTGATATTGCTCCTAATGTGGTGCTGCACACACCCCATACCTTTGACGGATTTAAAGGTGCTTTGGCTGAAAACTACATCTGCCAAGCTCTCGTAACCAATGGTATTACACCGTATTATTGGACTTCCCCCGGCAAGGCGGAAGTGGATTTTGTGTTTCAAGACAGGCAGGGTAATATCCTCCCGCTTGAAGCGAAGTCGGCAGAAAATGTGCGTTCAAAAAGCCTTAGAAACTATCAAGATATTTACAAACCTGTTTATTCTTATCGTGTTTCGGCAAAAAACTTCGGATTTGAAAACGGTATTAAAAGTGTACCCTTATATGCTGTGTTTTGCTTGACAATATAAAAAAATGATAATGTCACCGAAGTAGCCACAGCATTAGGTTCTAGCGGGAAACCGTGCAGGTTCAAGTCCTGTCACCTGTACCAAATATCGGCGGTTGACACCGCCTGAATGAACAATGAACAGTGAACAATTGAGCAGTGAACAATATAAATTGCAGCTACAAATTCTGTACCGCATATTTGTACTGTTCATTGTTCTTTAGCGACAGCGGCTTCACTGTTCATTGTTCACTGAAAAACGACATCCTTTTTGTCAGATGATTCCACCTCAAAGCAAAGCCTGCACTTTTATATCTAAAACATCTTAAAAAAAACCGCCGAAACTTAAAGTTTTAGCGGTCTTTTTTTGTGGTTTTTAAAGGGGAGTTCTCTACTCCCCTTATATTTATTTAATCATTTCACACACTCAACACCAAAGAATTTACACCATCGGCAAAAGAATGCGTAATGCTTTTCGCCGTACCCTTAATCATCATAACGGCAAGCTCATCATCTGCGGCTTCTATAGCATTAACGCTTTCGCCGGGGTAGGTAACTTCTGCTGCGTATTTTTCTTGTTTTTCCGAATAACTAAGAGTAAGGCTGCATTGTTCAAATTTTGGTGCAACAATATTTACAACCAATTCTTCGGCAATGCGGCGGAGCTTTTTGGCAATGGGTTCGGGCATTGCGTGCCTAAAGCAAAAATCATCTATGCCCGACAGCATTTCAAAATTATCAAAATCGGGCGAATTAACCTCAAAATTGAAATTGCGTATTTTATAAATAAAGGCTTGTGTTTTGGGCTTTTGCGGGTTATCAAAAATTTGCTGCGGCGTGCCTTCTTCATATATTCCGCCTTCGTCCATATAGAAAATGCGGTCAGAAACATCACGTGCGAAGCTCATTTCATGCGTTACTATTACAATAGTAAGCCCCGTTTTTGAAAGATTGCGTATTACCGCCATAACCTCGCCGACCATTGTCGGGTCGAGTGCCGATGTCGGTTCGTCGAACAAAATAACCTCCGGCTCCATAGCAAGGCAACGGGCTATAGCAACACGTTGCTTTTGCCCGCCCGACAGCTGCGAAGGGTAAAAATCAGCACGCTCGGCAAGCCCGACGGTTTTTAACAACTCTATGGCTTTTTCTTCGGCATCATGGCGAGATTTGCCCAAAAGCTTCATGGGTGCCGAGCACAAATTCTGTTTAGCCGTCATATGCGAAAAAAGCCCAAAATTTTGAAAAACCATACCCATTTTGCGGCGGATTTCGTTTACGTTCTTTTTGTTTATTTCAACTCCGTCAAAAAACACTTTGCCCTGCGTTGGCGGGTCGAGAAAATTAATTGCTCGCAACAGTGTGCTTTTACCCATACCCGATGGCCCGATAATTGAAACAACATCGCCTTTTTTTATCGTAGTATTTACATTTTTAAGAATTTGGTTGTTTTCAAAACTCTTGCCAAGGTTTTCAAGCTTTATAATACTCATAGTAAGAGAACCTTTCTTTTTATTAAGCATCTCTGTAAAAATTTAGTTACTTTGTTTTTTTGTTTATGCCGCCTGCTCCAAAAGCTTTTAGCAGTAGCTTAAACAACTGCACAAATATTGTGGTTACGCACAAATAAATCAGTGCGACCAACAAAAGCGGGAAGAACGCATCGTAGGTGCGGCTGCGTATAATATCCCCTGCTCGGGTTAAGTCTTGAATTGCTATATAGCCGACAATTGCCGTCGATTTAACAAGCTCTACAAAGCCGTCGCAATATGCAGGAAGAGCAGCTTTTAACGCCTGCGGAAGTGTTACTGCTTTAAAAGCACCAAATGCAGAATACCCCATGCTTCGGGCCGCTTCTATTTCTGTTTTGTCAACAGTATCTATAGCACCTTTAAGGTTTAGTGCAACATCGGCTGCCTTTACCAAAGAGAACGCACAAACGGCAATTAAAATTGAAGAAATATCGGTTTTGCCGAAAATTATATAATAGCTTATCATAAGCAAAACCACAATCGGCAACCCATGAATAAGCCCGGCATAGCCTTTGCCTGCAAGCTGTGCAAATTTGCTGCGTCGGGTTAGAACAAAGCAAAGAAAACACCCTAAAGCCGTGCCGAAAACCTGTGCCAAAAGCGAAATTAAAATGGTTATTCCCAAACCGTTAACAATCATAATCCAGCGGTTTTCTTCCAAAAGGTTTCGTTCTATGCCGGTTTTAAGCCAAGCAATAAAATCGTTATTTGCAACGCTTGCCTCGGTTTGCGTTATAAAATCTTTTCTAAAAGCAACTGCCGACGGTTCGGAAATATAGGTGTCTGTAAACAGCACACTTTTTTTACGCTCTTCTGTAATGCTGATGCCTGCTATGCCAAGGTCGGCTTTGCCCGAAGCTACATAAGGCAGCACACCCTGAAAGTCCATATCGGTAAATTCTATGCTTTTGCCCAAATAGGCTGCAAATCGTGTCATAATTTCAATCTCGAAGCCCACATATGTATTGTTATCACCCAAAAATACAAACGGCATAGATTGAGAAACAGCAACACGCAAAGTTCCGTTTTCGCCCGTTAGGGGAATCTCGGGCATTTTCGGAATATTTTCGGGGTCGAGCTTATCCAGCCAACGCTCTTTTATTTGTGCAAAGGTTCCGTCGGATTCAATTTTCTCATAGAACCTGTTAAAATCATCGATAACACTTTGCTCCATCCCCATTGCTCCGAGCGGGTTATCGTAAATCTCTTCCGGTATTGTTACTAAATCGAGGTCGGAATACTCATCGGACATTAAGCTGAGCTTTACATAATAATAGCTGTCCATTGCGGCATCGGCTTTGCCGGTTTTTACAGCCTGCAACATAGACGGGCTGTCTGAAAAATATGCCGGCGATTCGGACTTCATCGTATCGGTTGCCATTGCATCATATATCGTGCCGGTTTTTACCGCAAACTTTTTGCCAATAAAATCTTCATATGTCAAGGCAGCCGTTGCCGCATTTTTTCTTACAATAAATGTTGCCTTATCATATACTACGGTGTCGGCATAAATCATTTGCTCCATACGGCTCTCGGTTTTGGTAGACATACCCGAGAACATATCGGACTTGCCCGATTGAAGATATGTTAGAGCAGTGAGCATATCGCAGTCAATCCACTCAACCTGCATACCCACGCTTTGTGCAAACCTTTCGGTCAGCTCGACCGAATACCCTGCAAATTCGCCTGTAGAAGTTAGGTAGCCCTGCGAAGCGTTACCCGAATCGATTGTTGCACGTATTGTTCCGCCACTATTAGGCAAGTCGATTTTAGGAATTTCGCTTTCTTCCGGCAAGCCGTCTCGCTCAAACCAAAAATCGTACATTTCGTCCAGCTTGCCGCTGTTTTTTATTTGTGTTAAAAACACATTAAACCGGTTCCGCATTTCCTCCGTTGCAAACATTGGGGCAAGCTCGCTTGAGAAAACATCTAACGGAACTTCTATAAACTCAATATCGTCCTCGTTGTTATAATACTTTGGCAGAAAAAGGTCGATATAATCGGCGGCATAAACATCAATTCTTCCGTTTTTAAGGGCAATTATGCCGTCCTCAACAGATTTAAATTCAAAATTTTCAGCTGCTTTAAAGACTGATTCATTTATATAGCCGTAAACATCGCCCTCGGCACTGCCAAAGGTTTTGTTTGTGCCGATATATGCCGTATAGTCGTTTGGCTGCTGTGCATTTTGTGAGCCTTGCGGTTTTAGTGTTACAATAGCCAGCGTGTCATCGTATATCGAATCGGTGAACAGCACCGATTTTTTGCGTTCCTCTGTAATTGTATGGTTAGAAATTGCAATATCGGCCTTGCCGCCGGCAACTGCAGAAATAAGCCCGCCAAAATCAGCCATCTGATATTCTATTATGTAACCTGCATATGCTGCAAAGCGGTTCATAAGTTCAATAGAATACCCTTTAAGCTCGTTATTTGCACCTATATAGTCAAAGGGAACATATGTACCTGTGGTAGCAACATTTAGCACACCTTTTTCTCCGCCATATGTTAAATCTGGCATAGGCGAGTTAAGGTCGGGGATATTATCAAGCCACCTGCTTTGCATATCCGCCAACGTGCCGTCTGCTTTTACAGAGTTTAGAAAACCGTTAAATTCATCAATTAGCGGTTGGCTGCTAAAGCTTGCAATTGCCCCAATAGGTCCCGAAAATAAAGAGGCCGGAACATTAATACATTCCAAATTTTCGTTGCCTTGTTCTGATACCCGCATTTTCATGGCAGATAAATCGTTGCAATAGCCGTCTATTTTACCGTTTTTAATATCTTCAATGCCGTTTTCGGTAGATTGATAATATGCAATATTCGCCCCGATTTCTTCAAGTGCAGGTATTGCGGCTGAGCCAATATCAACACCGACTGTTTTGCCTTTAAACCACAAATAATCTTTGTTTGCGGTGTTTTGTGCTGTGTCGGCTGAACTATCGGTATTCGACTGCGAATTGCAACCCGAAAACACCGGCACAAGCAGGCAGACTATAACAACAAACAGGCATATGCTTTTTAATGCTTTTTTCACTCTTTTATCTCCCCCAAATTTAAATCAGAACTGTATCGCAAAATCATCATTGTAATATCATCAGCTTGTTCGGCTTCGCCGGCAAAAACGTCTATTTTGTTTTTTAGCGATACTAAAAATTCTTTTGTCGTACCGCCTTTGTAACTGTCTATCGCATTTTTAAGCCGCTTTTCGCCAAAAAGTTCATCATTTGTGTCAACCGCTTCGGTTACCCCGTCGGTATATAACAGCAGCTCGTCGCCTTTGCTTAGGTTTATAGTGTTTTCTTTATAAACCATATTTGGCATACCTGCCAACACAAAGCCGGGTTTAGAACGCAAAAATTCAAAGCCTCTTTCGCCTTTTTTGCGAATAAGCGGAGGGTTATGCCCGGCGTTTACAAAATTAAACTCGCCTGTTTTAATGTTCAAAGTGCCCATAAAGCAAGTAACAAACATATCGGCTTCATTATTTTCGCAAAGAATATTATTTACGGTTTCAAAAACCTCTTTTGGAGATTTGCCGTATTGTGCGTTGTTTTTAATGAGTGTTTTTGCAATTACCATAAACAGTGCCGCAGGCACTCCCTTGCCGGAAACATCGGCAATTACAACAGCCAAAGTATTGTCATCAATTAAAAAGAAATCGTAAAAATCTCCGCCGACTTCTTTTGCGGGCAACATTTTGGCATATATGTCAAACTCATCTCTCTCGGGGAACGCCGGGAATATTGACGGCAGCATACCTGTTTGAATTTGAGTTGCTACGTTCAGTTCGGTTGCTACTCGCTCTTTTTCGGCTGTTACTTTTGTAAAATCGGTTATATATCTGTCGAGGGCTTTGTCTATAAACCGCATAAAAATGTTAGAAATTATAAGCACCAAAGCAATTACGGCAAGCATAATAAAAAACACCGTTGTCATCGAATTGCCGTAAATGGTATGAACAGAAACCGGGTATGTTACGGCAATGTGCCAATCGACCGACGGAATATAGTCGGTTAAATAGAAGTTGTTAACATGACCTAAACCGCTAAAACCGCCATCCGATTCGAACAATTGAGCCGTTGGATTTACTTTGTCTGCCTTCATTGCCAAATCGTAAATTTTTGTTCCGTTTTCGCCCAGCAAAGTGCGGATATTTTCTTTTTTATTTGCCGCTTCCAAGTCGGCAGCTATCATAATTTCGCCCTTAGAATTAAACACAAAAATCTCTGCGTTTGCATCAATTTGGCTGTGCAAATCGGAAATAAACTGAGAAATATCTATGCCAGTTCCCAGCATTCCGATAGGCGTGGGTTCATCATTAAAGCTTGTGCCCGAATAAACAGGCACATTTATCCAGATGCCGGTTTTTTTCATTTCATCATTATAGTTTACGTTAAAATTATATAGCTCTGTTTCATACAACGTCATGTTGTACCAGTAATTTTCAGGTGCATCGGGGTCTAAAACATACGGCTCGGAAGATGTATTATAGAAAATTTTGTCTTTATCGTTTACCCAAAACAAATCGCTGCCCTGTGCCAGCGAGTTTTTATAGGCTTGCAGCTCGGTATCGAAAGAATTTTTTAATGAAGCTTCGGTTGGGTTTTGAAAATAATTTTGAATAGCCGGCATATTTGCAAGCTTTACAACTTCAAGCACTTGCGAGTTAACAATATCGGCTAACCTTAGTTTTGCGGTTTCGGCTGTTAGGGTAATGCTTTTTTTTATTGCTTGGTAGCCCGTAGCACGGCTGGAAATTATAAAAGTGCTTATACTTGCTAAAAAAACCACAGCAAACAAAATGGCAGAAAAAATTCTGAATTTTTTGGCAATTTTTTGTTCCTTATTCATCTTAGACACATCACCCTTTCAAAAAAAGTTGCTTAATGCTTACAATTTTTGCGGATTGTCAGAATATTCAGTTCTCCGCTGCGTTGGTATTCTATATGGTCGGTAAGCTTTTTTGCCATAAGCAAACCAAGCCCGCCTATTTCTCGCTCTTGCAAGGGCAGAGAAATATCGGGGTCGCTATGCTCCAATGGGTTATACGGTTTGCCTTTATCGGCAAATTCGACAGTAACAGCCTCTGCGTCGGAACTCACACGTATTCTTACATCGCCGCTACTCGGGCTGTAGGCATAAGAGGCTATATTTACAAAAACCTCTTCCGCCGCAATACGCAACTGGGTTTGCTCTTTAAAACCAAGCCCGGTTGCAGCCTGCTCAATAAAGTCAAGCACCTTATCGGCATTGTTAAGGCTTGCTGCCACAATAATTTCGTTCATTAAAATTACTCCAAAGTGAGTATATCGGAAAATCCGGTCATATCAAAAACTTCTTTAATTTCTTCCGAAATATTTTGTAAGACAAGCGAACCGTTTATTGCGTCGGCTTTTTTTTGTGCTTTAAGCAACACCCTAAGCCCGGCACTGGATACATAAATCAAATCCGCAAAATCCAACACAACATTTTCAGATTCATCAAACGCCGGCAAAAGCTCTGCCTCAAGCATTGGTGCAGTGGTGGTGTCAAGCCGTCCGGCACACTGCAATACTAAACTTTCGCCGTCTTGTTTTTTGTTAATTTCCATTTAGAATCACCCATAACCTATCAATTTTTTATTATAGTTATATCTTGCAATTTTAACAATATTTAAACATTATAATTATAACCTCAAACCGGCAAAATTGCAAGCAGAAAAACTCCGCTTGTGCAAGGGTATAAACAGTGATATAATTGAGGCACAGGAGGTACCTAAATGAACACTTTAAAACTTAAGTCATTACTGATAACCTTTATAATTATTATCGCATTATGCTTTGCGGGCTGTTCGCAGCAAAATATAACTCTGCCAAATACGTCTGTGCCACACTTTAGCACTTCAAACATAGAAGTTACTACCACCGCCGCTGTGCCTTCAACTCAGGCTATAAGCCGGTTGGAGCAATGGGGCTTGGGTAAGACAGAAACCGAACACATAAGCCAAAACAGAAGCTATGAATGGTACATAGACCAATGGAATACGGGCTATGCTTCGGGGAACAATTGCGGACCTTCGTGTGCTGTTATGGCCGCCAAATGGTTCGACGAGGATTTTCAAAAAACTGTAGAGGACGCACGGGACACCTTCCCTAACGACGGCGGATGGTGGTATATTAACAATATTTATGACTTTTTAACCGACAACGATATTCCCTGTGCTTTAAAGAGCAATATTTCTCTGTCATCAATTAAAAGCGAAATTAAAGATGGAAATATTCTGATTTTTAATATTAACACCGAAGATATACCCTATAACTATGAGGAAGAGCAGCACACGGGCAAGCCATACATTGGCGATTTTGGGCATTTTATTATAGTTAAGGGCTACCGAGTAGTTGATGACACAACATTTTTTGAAGTGTATGACCCGTATGGGTTTGATGCCAAATACAGCGACGGCACATTAAAGTGCAAAGACAGGTATTATTTAGCCGATGAGGTGATTAATTCGGCTTCGGGTTGGTGCCCGGAGTATCTGGCAATTTTGCCGAAAGATTAATTTATCTATAACCCAAAACCACAAACCCCGGAAGAATTTAAAACTCTTCCGGGGCTATATTTTTTATTGAATTGTTACAACACAGAACAAAGCAAATTAACCAAGTCGAGCTTCTAACCCCTCAAGCTGTGATTTAAGCTTGGCGGGCAGTCTGTCGCCGAATTTTTTGTAAAATTCTTCAATACCTTCCGATTCTTTAGCCCATTACTCATAATTGATAGATTCAAGCCAATCATAAAAAATCTGCTCGAACTCAATTTCTTTAGTATACTCTTTATATAAGTCCTTTACTAAATCAAAGGGAACATCTTTCAATCCAGTATATTTAAGTATGAGACACTTTTTTCCTTGGTTGTGCATTACACCTAATTCATATGCAACATTTGGGCTGTAGTTCGCACCTTCCTCAGGTTCATCAAATAGTGCAATGCCATATTTGCAACAATGAAGAGCCGCAATAGGATTGTCTACTTTGCCTGTAATATTCCACTCTGGAGCATCGGCACGAACGCAATTGTAACCACACTTCTTTAGTTCGTTCTTTATAAAGCCTGAAAAAGCTTGATTATTCTTCCGAAATTTCATCATTAAAAATACGTTCTTTTCATACGGATGTTTTTTTAACAAATTTTGCATTGTACGCTTATAGGGTGATAACCCATTGAGTGGAAAATATTCTATGGGGCTGACATATAGCCTATCTGGGTTTGCATCAATTTTTGTATATTTATTTACCAACGCTTTAATTTTCCTGTGCAAATCAGTTTTATTAGAGCGGTTAATTATCACATTTCTGTATATGTCATTTTCGAGATAGTCCTGAAACACTAAATTTGACCGCTCTACTCTAAATCTGATGGATTGACTATCATACCCATCTTCTTGCAATCGTTTTTCTATCAAGCCCATATCAGAATAAATATAAACTGGAACAACAAGGACACGTTTGCAATAGATTTCACACAATTTATTTATAAGGTCTTGACTACGGACTATTATAAATGTACTCGTGTATTGTGCTATAGCCTTATCAATCTCCGATTTCTTAAATCCGTATCGTCTTCCTCCATAGGAATACATGAACAGTGGGTCTTTTTTGCTCTCAAGTAAAGAATCAAAATCGTCATCGGAAATGAAAATCAAATCGGATTTTTTAGCTTCTTCCTGTTCCCTTTTTTCACGGGTAGTGTACTTATTGACTTTGGTTGCACTATATCTATATGTACCGGCTATGTAATTCACTAAATCAGACTTTCCGGAACCTGCTGCACCGTCAACTAAAAACAACACTTTCATATAGCACCCTCGTTTCTTAGTCATGATATTTTTAATATTATACCACGCTTCAACGAAAAAAGCAACAAATTTTAACTCGACGCCGCACAATTTGTTTATCGTTTCATTCACGCCCTAGATTTAACCGTCAAATCCTCTTTGCCCCACCATTTTCATTATCCATTTGTGTTTGCTCTCGGTCTATTGTATGTGTTAATTTTCCCCTCCGGGGAGGGGTGGCTGCTCCCAAAGTAATTAACAAGATTTGTTTTTACTAAAATCTAAAAAAATAAAAATATTTTTAGATTGAGCAGAGCAGACGGGGTGGTTTCAAGAAGCAAGACACAAGATGCAAGAAGCAAGAAAACCCGCCTTACTTTCACATAAGGCGGGTCGTTTTGTTCTACTATTAAAAAACACTCAAACCAACTTAACCAAGTCGGGATTCTAACCCCTCAAGCTGTGATTTAAGCTCGGCGGGCAGTCTGTCGCCGAATTTTTTGTAAAATTCTTCAATACCCTCCGACTCTTTAACCCATTGGGCATTGTCTACGGTTAAAATTGATTTTAAAGTTTCAAAGTCAATGTCCAGCCCGTCGATGTTAATATCGTCGGCTTTCGGAACAAAACCGATAGGTGTTTCTACAGCATCGGCAGTGCCTTCGCAACGGTCAATAATCCATTCCAAAACACGGAAGTTATCGCCAAAGCCCGGCCACAAGAAGTTGCCCTCGTCATCCAGCCTAAACCAGTTTACGTTAAAGATTTTTGGAGCTTTGTCGCCCAGAATCTCGCCCATTTTAATCCAGTGAGCAAAATAATCGCCCATATGGTAGCCGCAAAACGGCAGCATTGCCATTGGGTCACGGCGTACCACGCCAACTGCACCGGTTGCAGCAGCTGTGGTTTCGGATGCCATTATTGAGCCCACGAACACACCGTTGTTCCAATCACGTGATTGATAAACAAGGGGCGTTGTTTGTGCACGACGACCACCGAAAATAATTGCCGAAATCGGCACGCCGGTTGTAGAGTCAAACTCGGGGCTTATGCACGGGCAATTTTGTGCCGGAGCAGTAAAGCGGCTGTTGGGGTGAGCACCTTTTTCGGTCGAAGCTGTGCCGTCCCACGGGTTGCCCTTCCAGTCGATTGCGTTTGCGGGGGGAGTTTTGTTAAGACCTTCCCACCAAACGGTGTTATCGTCAAGGTTTTGAACCACATTTGTAAATATAGTATTTTTTTGTGTTGAAGCCAACGCATTGGGGTTGGATTTTGCATTTGTGCCGGGTGCAACACCAAAAAAGCCGTTTTCGGGGTTAATTGCATACAACCTGCCGTCTGCACCCTTACGCATCCAAGCAATATCGTCGCCAACGCACCAAACCTTATAGCCGTTTTTACGGTAGCCCTCGGGCGGAATTAGCATTGCAAGGTTTGTTTTGCCACAAGCCGAGGGGAACGCAGCGGTAACGTATTTAATCTCGCCATTGGGTTTTTCAACCCCCAAAATGAGCATATGCTCTGCCATCCATTCGTCTTTTTGCCCTAAGTATGAAGCAATTCTCAGTGCAAAGCATTTTTTACCCAGCAAAACATTGCCACCGTAAGCCGAGTTAACGCTGATGATTGTGTTATCCTCGGGGAAGTGGCATATGTAACGCTTTTCAGCGTCAATATCGCAGCTGCAATGCAAGCCTCTAACCCAATAGTCGCTGTCGCCCAAAACGTCAAAAACTTTGCTGCTTACACGTGTCATAATCGCCATATTTAAAACAACATAAATCGAATCGGTAACCTCTACGCCAATTTGTGCCAAAGGCGAGCCAATTGGACCCATCGAGTACGATATAACATACATTGTGCGGCCTTTATAGCTGCCGCGGGCAATATCATAAAGCATTTTATATGCTTCCGCCGGAGCTTTCCAGTTATTTGTAGGGCCTGCATTCTCGGGCACAGTGGAGCAAATAAAGGTTCTGTCCTCTACTCTTGCAACGTCGTTAACCTTTGTGCGGTGCAAATAGCAACCCGGCAGTTTTTCTTCGTTCAGCTTAATAAGCTCGCCGCTTGCAACAGCCTGCCCACGCAGTTGGTCCAGCTGCTCTTTACTGCCGTCAATCCAAACAATGCTGTCGGGCGTTGTAAGCTGTTCCATTTCTTTAACCCAATTAAGAACCGATTTGTTTTTAGTCATTATAATCATCCTAACATTAAATATTTGCGGCACTTTTGCAAAATTTTGCCGCAGTGGTTATTAGATATTTATTGTACCATACAATTGTTAATTTTGCAAGAAAAATTGTCATACTTGCAAAATTTATTCTTTTTTGAATGATTTTGCCTTTTCAAATACATTTTTTTGAATAACTGCCGCATAAATTTATCAGTTTTATTCAGATTTAATCATAATTATAACCTTGGCTAAAACTGTTGCTTTTTGTGCAACTTTAGGTTACAATTAAGTAAAATCAGTTTTATAAAAGGAATTCAGAGAATGAAAGAAAACATTTGCTCTATACCCATTAATGATATTTTAGGTCCAAAACAAGGCTGCCCCATTTGCCGGATGTTCTATTGCCTTGAGGATAAGCATATTGAGCATATTACCGGTGCGGCGATGATGGAACCGTTGGTGCGGGTGCAAACCAACCAAAAAGGCTTTTGCCGCCGCCATTTGGAGTTGATGAACGAACGTGGCAACAGGCTGTCTAACGCACTGGTGCTGCAAACCCACCTGCAAGAAATTGCCGAAAAATTTTGCCCCGATGCACTTAAAGGGCGGTATAATAAAAAAGAAATTGAAAAGCTGCAAAACCTGCAAAAAACCTGCTACATTTGCGAGCGGATTGAAAAAGATGTTGCCCATTTTTTTGAAACCCTGTTTAAAGAATATGAACAAAACGAAGAGTTTAGACAGCTTTTTAACGAGCAAGAGTACATTTGCCTTGAGCATTATACGGTATTGATTGAAAACGCCACAAAGGCACGCATTGCAAAAAAAGCAAAAGAAGATTTTATGCAAAATGTTATGCGGCTTTTTGGCGGCAAATTGCAAGAGCTGCAAACCGATATCGCCAAATTTGCAAGTATGTTTGATTACCGCAACAGCGGCGGCGATTTTGGCACAAGCAAAGACTCGATTGAGCGGAGTATTAAATTTTTGGGCGGCGAATAAAACCCTCTTTACTTTGAACTTAAAAGTATTTATAATTAGCAATAGTGGCAAGGGGTTTTAATACTAAAATTAAGACGCCGCTGCAATTATAAATCTTTAATAAAGGAGCAAAAACTTATTATGAAAAAACTTTTATCACTATTTTTAGCTTGCATTATGTTGGCGGCACTTGCCGGCTGCGGTGCGGCACAAACAAACGCACCTGCAAGCACAACTCCTCCAACCGCAACCACTGTGCCTACAACAACACCTGCCCCCGTTGTTTTGGGCGAGGGCGAAACAGCCTTTGAACTATCGGTAACATCTGCCGACGGCACAAAAGAATACACAATTAACACAAGCAAGCAAACCTTGGGCGATGCCTTGCTGGAAGTGCAGCTGATTGAAGGCACCGAGTCGGAATTTGGGCTGTATGTAACTACTGTTGACGGTGTGGCCGCGGATGAATCAGCAAATGAATACTGGGCGTTTTATATTAACGACGAGATGGCGGCAACAGGCGTTAGCTCAACCAATATTGAGGACGGCAAAGCCTATGCCCTAAAGCTTGAAAAATGGTAAGCAAAAAACTTTTAACCCTACGGGAGCTTGTGCTTTTTGCCCTTTTGGGTGCAATAATGTTTTGCGGCTACTTTTTTTTGCAGGTGCTGCCCAATGTTGAGGTTGTGTCGCTGCTAATAGTGGTTTACACCGTCGTGTTCAGGGCAAAGGCGTTAATACCCATTTATGTTTATGTTGTTACAAATGGCATTGTTTATGGGTTTGCACCGTGGTGGCTGCCATATTTGTACATTTGGGCGGTGCTTTGGGCGGTGGTTATGCTGTTGCCTAAGTTTAGTTTTTTTGGCAACGCTGCAAAAAACAAGAGTCCACTCTCCCCCAACAACAAAAATTCTGCCACAAAGCCTTTGCAAAAAAACGCACTGCTTGCCGTGCTTTATGCCGCAGTCAGCGGAGTTTTCGGGCTTGCCTTTGGTGCGTTGTATATGCCGGCACAGGCGTTGATGTTCGGGCTGAGCTTTAACGGTGCAGTTGCATGGTGGCTTGCCGGGCTTATCTTTGACATTACGCACTGTGCGGCAAATTTTGCCTTGGGTTTTTTGGTGCTGCCCCTTGCGGCGGCTTTAAGCAGGCTAAAACATAGTGCCGACCGGTGAGGTTTTTTATATATTAGCTTTGTGTAAAAAGTTTAGAATTTTTCTTAAAAAACACTAAAATCTTCAAATTCACAAAAAACTGCCCCCGTTTTAAAACGGGGGTTTTTCTGTAGGGTTAATTTATGCTCTCGATTATTGCAATCCTATTTTTTAGCTCGGCAATTTCATATTCTGTAATTAAATCGACCATAGCTTTTGCAGAATTTGCACCGCTGCAATACTCATCAAAGCAATCGTAATACCTTTGTTTATCGGCATATTTAATATCAATCGGCAAATAACCGTGCTTTAAAAGCTCAAGGTTCATTATCAAGCGGCCTGTTCTGCCGTTACCGTCAATAAACGGGTGTATCCCCTCAAAACGCAAATGGAATTCGGCAATTTTCTCGATAATATTGCTCTGCGTTTTTTGTGTTTCATACTCTGCAAGCAGCTGCTCCATTTTTGCGGCGACTGCATACGGCTGCGGCGGTGTATGTGCCGAACCCAAAATTCTTACGGGCACTCGGCGATAAAT
>JAISII010000124.1 GCA_031262125.1 Oscillospiraceae bacterium
TTAAAAAGCCACCAAAAAGGCGACCGCTACGACCTTTCTCAAATTACGCTTTGCACCCATACGGGTACGCATATAGATGCCCCACGCCACTTTTTAGAAGACGGTGCGACTATTGAGAATTTGCGGCTGTCGGTTTTTTACGGACCTTGCACCGTTGTTACCATAAAAGGCATACTAACCGGCGAGGATATGGAAAAACTGCTGCCCTATTGCAAACGCAGGGTTATTTTTAAAGGCAGCGGCAAGGCGTATCTTTCGCATTCGGCGGCGTTGGTGCTTGCCGACAGTAACGTGTTGCTGGCTGGGACTGATTCGCTCTCGATAGCTGCCGAATTTGACGACGAGCGTGTGCATTATGAGCTTGCAAGGGGCGATGTGTGCGTTTTGGAATGTTTGGACTTGTCGGGCATAGACGACGGTGAGTATACACTTTGTGCTTTCCCCGTTAAGTTAGAGGGGCTGGAAGCCGCCCCTTGCCGTGCCATATTGTTGGGGCAGCAAAAAGGGTATTAAGCTTTTTTAATAAAACAAAACCGTAATTATAATAAGCAGCCGTAAAAGGTTGAGGCAATATTGCAAACTAAAAAGTAAAGGAGCAGCGATTTTGAAGAGCTTTTGCAAAAAAATTGTAATATACATTTTGGCGGCAGTGCTGATTGTGAGCTTACCGCTGCTTTTAACCTCTTGCAAAGGGGAGGCTGCGGTTATTGTAGAATCTCAGCTTAATATTGACGAAAACTTCAGCGGCAGCCGTGTTATTGGGCTAAACTTGCCAAACGGGATAGACACAGCATCGGCACTCAAGGTGCTTAGCGACAATTGCCCAAAAACGCCGAAAGGTGCTTTTGCGTTGAAGCAGGACGGTTTGAAAATCGAGTTTGTAATCTCGTTTGAAAACCAGCAAGGGTATATAGATGCAGTTAAAAGCCTGCTGAAAAGGGACGTTACCGTGTGCTATGCCAAGCTTAACAACCTGCTTACGCAAGGCACCCGTTTAGAAGAGGATTTTGATATATCCGAGCTGACCCAATGGATTGCCGACACGCTGCAAAGCGGCGGTTTTGCCTCGAACATTCAGCGTAACTATCACTCTAACCTTGTCAGCATAAACGGCGAGATATTGCCCACCGGCACAACGGTTTCTATCAACAGCACCACAGGGCATGCGGTTAAGGGCATTACTATAGACACCGTAAACAACAAAAACAACTCGTACTCACGGCGGTTTACATTTTCGCTGCCCGAGGAAACATACACCGCCCTTGGCGACAGTGTTAAAGAGTTTTTTGAAGCTAACACCGATGCAAAGGCACAATATTCGCAGTGGACACGCAAAGGTGCCGTTTTGGATTATGAAGTTACCTTTAGCGAGCTGACACAAGAGGAGCTTGCCGCCGTTACAAACAAGCTGCTGGCAGTAACCGATTGCACGGCTGTTTACGGCGATAAAGAAAACAAAAGCACCGCATTAACACAATCGTTGGTGTTTGAGGAGCGGCTGGACTTTTTCGGGTTTTTGGGTCCGCAAAAAAGTGCTGTACCTGTGCAGTATTTGTACAGCCTGCCGTCCGAGACCGAGTTTGGCAGCCCGACTGTGCTGCAGCAAGGCAAGTGGGAAGCTTTGGGAGATAAAATAAACGGCGTTTATACGCTGGATATTACACAAAGTTCGCTAAATATAAATATCCCCGACGGCATAAAATATCAAATCGACGGCATTGATGTGATTTTAGAGAACAAAGGCGAAGATTCGTTTATTCGCACATTTGATATACACTACAGCGGCGAAAAAGCAGAAAAAGCAGTCAATTATGCAATCGGCTTTTTTAAAGGCAAAGAAGCCAACGCAACAAAACAAAGCGATAATAACGGCACAATTTGCAGGGTTATTTTCAGCGGCAAATCGTCTGACATTAACAAATGGGTTAACCGAGTTTTCGGCAGCTCTAACAGCTTTCAGTACTCCCGCAGCGGCGGTTTTTTGAGCGTTGCCGACACAGTAGCTTTAACCGATAACATCGACCTTACCGCTTTGCTGGTTGATAATAACATCGGCAAACTGGTAAAATACACCGTTACCGCCGTGCCGGAGGAAGCAATAAGCAGCCTTAACGCAAACAGCGGCAGCACAAACACAGTGCTTACGCAAGGCGAAAAAACAGGCGGCTTTACGGTAGAATTGGGCAGCGGCACAAGTGTGGTAAAAACCTATTCTTCTATTGCAAACACAAACGGCATTGTTGTATATGTTTTAATTGCCGTATTTTTAGCAATAGGCTTTGTTGCACTTTTGGTTCGCAATAAAAATAAAGAAAAACTCCTCCGCCAAAAGTTACGGCGGCAAGGCGAACAGCCCGAAAGTTATAAAATGAATTTATAGGGAGAAAAACAAGTAGGCATCAGCAATGCAAACAAAAACAAATTATAAAAAACTAACCGATGCAATAATTGCAGAAAATGCGGCGGGCAAAGCTTTGCCGCACCTTTTGCTGCACTGTTGCTGTGCACCTTGCAGCAGTGCCGTTTTGCAATATTTGCAGCAAGGGTTTTTGCTGGATATTTACTTTTTTAACCCGAACATCACCGACCGGCAAGAATACACCCACCGGCTGGAGGAACAAAAACGGCTTATAGCTCAAATGCCTCTGCAAAACCCCGTCGGTTTTTTAGAAGCCCCCTATAACCCACAGGAATTTTTGCAAGTTTGCAAAGGGTTAGAGGATGCACCCGAAGGCGGCAAGCGATGCGAAAAATGCTTTGAATTACGGCTTGGTGCAACTGCAAAAGCGGCAACGGCGGGCGACTATGATTATTTTGCCACCACTTTGACACTAAGCCCCCTAAAAAACGCCGCCCTAATAAATAAAATCGGCCAAAGCTGCACAAACGGCAACCTTGGCACGAAATATCTTCCGTCGGATTTTAAAAAAGGCGACGGGTATAAAAATTCTTTAGAACTAAGCAAACAGTATGGGCTGTACCGGCAAAATTATTGCGGCTGCGAGTTTTCGAGAAAGGCTATTTCTCCCCCTGTCCCTCTAGATGATAGATAGTCAGAGGCAAGAAGCAAGAAGCGACTTGCGTCGCAAACCACCCCGTCTTCGCTAAAGCGAATCCACCCCTCTCGTCGCAACACGCCCTTTTGAGCTTGTTTTTGCACTTTGTGCAAAAAGCTACGCTTTACGGTTGGTTGCTCCTCTTTGCAAAATGAAACATTTTGCAAGTAGCGGCTCCGCCGCAATATCTTGCTTCTTGTCTCTTGTTTCTTGCTCCTTGAAGCCGAGGGGAATGTTAGCACATCGTAGAGACAATTATGCTCGCACCCTAAAGCCTCCCTCTCAGAGGGAGGTGGCAAGGCGTAGCCTTGACGGAAGGAGAAAATAGGCGGCTTTGCCGCTCAAAATCTTGCATCTTGCCTCTGACCTCTTGCTTCTTGTTATCTTGTTACTTGAAGCGGATGCAAATCTTCCATTTTTGCTAAATATTTTTGTATAGCGGTGGCATCGGTTATAGAAATTCTGCCGTCGCCGTCATAATCCATAATTCCGATAATATCATAAGGGCTAATCGGTTCTGCCTGTGCTTTGCCGCTTGCCAAATATTTTTGCAGCTCGGTTACATCGGCAATAGCCAAAACACCATCTCCGTCAACATCGCCTAAAATGCCATAACCACTATCATTGTTAAAAATATCGGTAAATATCTTGGAATGCTCGGCAAAAATATCTTCATAATCTTCTAAATTAACCTTGCCTTGATCATAGGCTTGCTTTAAAGTTAAAACCTCCACGGTTTTGTCCTCGTTAATTTTGGCGACATAAAAAATATACGAAGGCGAGGAATAGGCGACAAAGTAAGGACCAATCGCCTCAAAGCTAATAACATCAGGTTCTGCATGCATAGCATTAATCGGCGGGCGAATAAATGCATTATAAAACGGCACTTCAAACGCATTTTGTTCAAGGTAGGCAAGCGTGCGTTCATAATACTCAATAAACCGCTCGGTAGTCTTTATTTCGTCTTCACCATAGCTGCGGGCATCCTCCGCTGCAAAATATGCGGCAATGTACTCAAGCTCCGAATGGTACTCAAACCCCGGCACGGGGGCAGGCTCATATGCTGATGCACCAAAGGGGATGGCAGCAATTGCCAAAGCACCAACAAGCAGCATCGCCAAAAGTTTTTTATAATTTTTCTTCAAAGCAAAAACCTCCTTGCTATATTTGTGTTTTTAATAATAGTTTAGAAAAAGCAAGTTATAGCTTGCTTTATATAGATAATAACACTAATTTTGTGTTTGTGCAACACTTTTTGCCAAAAACATTTTGGCAGCTAAAATTTTACAAAAAAAGAAAGGCAGATATTTATAATAATGGAAATGTTAAAAACCGAAAACATCCTTGACTTAACCAAAACAATTGCCGCAGAGCTGTTTGAGAAAACCCAATACCCGTGGGAAGTTTTGCCTAAAATCAGCGAATTTATTTTGCAATTGGGTCAAACACTCTCGCCCGAGGCATATGAAAAACGGGGCGAAAACATCTGGGTTGCAAAAAGTGCAACGGTTGCACCGTCGGCTGTGCTAAACGGGCCGCTTATAATTTGCCCCGGGGCAGAAGTACGCCATTGTGCCTTTATTAGGGGCAGTGCAATTGTGGGTGCAGGTGCGGTTGTGGGCAACTCGACCGAGCTTAAAAACGCAATTTTGTTCGACAATGCACAAGCACCGCACTATAACTATGTGGGCGACAGCATTTTCGGCTACAAAGCTCACACAGGTGCAGGTGCGGTTACGTCAAATTTAAAATCAGACAAATCTTTGGTTAC
>JAISII010000040.1 GCA_031262125.1 Oscillospiraceae bacterium
CAGCTTTTATCGGTGCTGATTTTTACTTAAAAATTGCTGATGTTCCGCACGAAATAAACGGAGTTAAAATTACAGAAATTAGAGAAAATACTTTCGCCGGGGTTTTAAGCCTTGAAAAAATAATTTTACCGCAAACGATTGTTTCAATTGGTAACCAAGCGGTGTCAAACTGCAAAAATTTAAAAGAAATGTACGTTCCTGCAAGTGTTACTACGATTAGTAAAACCGCTTTTGAAGGTACAGGCAATTTTATCATGTACGTTGAAGAAGGGTCTTATGCCGAAACATTTGCAAAAAGCAATAATATTGAATATAAGCATTATATTCCCAAACCTTTAAAACCAATACCAACCGAAGATTTAAAAGCCGTATTTGGCGGCCAATACAAAGAGTTCATATATGATATGATTTATTATAACAATGTTCCAATGTGTGCCATTACTTTTTCAAATTGGCAGGGTAACAAAACAAAAGATGTTGTTGTTCCTGCACAGTTTAACGGTGCGGATGTTACAGTTCTAATGACCAGAGCGATAGATTTTGGCGATAATATAGAAACGATTACTCTGCCCGACACTGTAATTGCTATAGATGATGAAGCTTTTTCAGCATGCTCAAATTTAAAAAAAGTGTATTTTACTGAAAATGTTACATTTATAGGAAAATCAGTTTTTAAAAGTTATCCCAATGTAACAATTTGTGCTCCTAAAGACTCATATGCTCATAGGTATGCTATAGAAAATAAAATTAATTTTGAGGAAACACCGAATACAAACTAACTGTAGTGTAGTGAATTACACGAACGGTTGAGAGGGTTTATTGAACAGCGGTATCATCCCCTCACCCCTTAACCCAATCCAAAATCCCCGGCACGACGGTAATACAAAAATTGCCGTCGCTTTGGGGATTTTTTGGTTTTTATAGGTTAAAATATACGAGAAATGCGAGCTGTTGAACCAGCGATATATTGAAACGAAAAAAATTTCTTGACAGGATAGGGCTTTTTGTAGTATTATTATTTACAGAAATGAACCAGCACACCAAAGGTTTTACCTATATATAATGGTTCTCCTTTGGAAAGGCGGGCTGCCGCATATTTGAATTACTCACTATTCATTAGGGCGAAAGCTCGATTTCATTTTCACTTACCCCTATTTCTGCACTCTGCATTATTTATCATTTATCTCATCTTGCTTGTCTTGTCCGCTTATTTGGCGGGCTTTTTTAATAGGTTGACTTTACGCAGCCAAATATAAGCATAAAAATTAATAAATTCGGAGGACAAACAAATGCAACAGGTACCGGGTAACCCTGTAAAAAACCGGACGTTTTTTTCTTTGCGTCCAAAACCAAACGAGGAAATTGCAGATTTTTCTAAAAAGCACACGCCACGCCAATACAAAGCCTTGGTGGTGCTTGCGGCGGTTATGGTTACAACATACCTTACCGCAAACATAATGGCGGTAAAGCTTATCGAGGTTTTTTCGCTTACGCTGTTTGATGCCGGGACAATCACCTTCCCGATTTCGTATATGCTGGGAGATGTAATAACCGAAATTTACGGCTTTAAAACTGCCCGCAAACTGATTTTTCTTACGTTTTTTTGCAATTTGCTTTTGGTGGGTGCAACAACAATAGGCATTTTTTTGCCCTACCCCGACTATATGGCACAAACTCAAACGGCCTATGCAACCGTGTTTACGCAAGTGCCGAGGATTTTAGCTGCATCCTTAATTGCTTTTTTGGCGGGCGAGATTTCAAACTCGTTTGTTATGGAGAAAATTAAGCGAATAACCGGCAAAAAGCATCTTTGGATGCGTACAATCGGCAGCTCGGCGGTTGGGTATTTTTTTGATACCGTGCTGTTTGTGCTGCTGGCGTTTTCGTTCACAGGACCTTCGGCTTGGGATTTGTTTACGATGATTGCCGCACAATATCTTGCAAAGCTTGCTATAGAAAGCTTGGGCGGCACCCCGCTTGCTTACGGCGTTATTCATTGGATTAACAAAGGGTCTGAAGATTCCCGCAAATCTCACGAAAAGCCGGCAAAAGAGGAACCAAAAGATGAGTGAAATGCAGTTGTGCCGCTACGCTAAAATTACCGAAAAGCTCCCCCGTGAGTTTTGCCTGCTGCAAGGCACGGGTTGCCGCTGGGGCAAATGCACATTTTGCGATTATCACCTCGACCGCAGCAGCTCTCCGTTTGAAACAAACCGTGCGGTTTTAAGTAACATAACCGGCGAGTTCGGTGTGCTGGATGTTATAAATTCGGGTTCTTGCATAGAGCTTGACGAGCAAACACTCGACCTTATAGCAGAGATTGTTAAAGAAAAACATATACATACCGTTTGGGTTGAGGCACACTATATGTATGCTGAAAAACTTGCCGATTTTGCAAAACGCTTTGGCGGCGTTACGGTTAAGTTCCGTACGGGCATAGAAACCTTTGACCCCAAATTACGCAAAAAATGGCAAAAGGGCACGCCCGAGGATATTACCCCGCAGGATATTGCAAAGTATTTTAACGGTGTTTGCCTGCTTTTTGCAGTTGAGGGGCAAACAAAAGAGGGCATAGCCCGTGATATTGAAATTGCACTAAAGCATTTTGAGTATTTTTCGCTTAATGCTTTTGTTGAGAATACAACGGCCCTGCGGCGTGACGCTGCATTGCTGCAGTGGTTTTTAAAAGAATGTTACCCCGCCCTTAAAAACAACCCAAAGGCAGAAGTTTTGCTGAACAACACCGATTTGGGCGTGGGGTAGTTTTAAATTACAAATTAGAATGCAGAATGCAGAAATGGAGATACATAAACTATGGGGATTTTAGTAAATATACTGTTGATACTGGCAGGGTTTGTGCTGCTTATAAAAGGTGCGGATGTTTTGGTGTCGGGGGCGAGCGGTGTTGCAAAACGCCTTAAAATGTCCGATATTATGATAGGGCTTACAATTGTGGCTTTCGGCACAAGTATGCCCGAGCTCTTTGTGTCGGTAACGTCTGCACTTCAAAACAAAGCCGACCTTGCAATTGGCAATGTGGTTGGCAGCAACCTGTTTAACCTTTTGGTTGTTATCGGGCTTACAGCAGTCATCAAACCTATTATAGTGGGCAAGCAAACAAAACGGTTCGATTTACCACTTTCGCTTGTTTATATGGTTGCATTTGCGGTGCTTTGCAATCTTGGCGGCGAGCTTATCGGGCTGCCCAAAAGTGTTGTTTTGCTTGTTATGTTTGCGGTTTTTGTTGCGTATTCGATTTTTATGGGCAAAAAGTTCCCCGATAACCCCGACATTCCTGCCGACAGCCTACCGCAAAACGGCGGTGCAGCAAGCGAGGGATTTGAAAACCCGGTAAAGCAACGGCATATAGGCATAAACATCTTATTTATAGTTGTGGGCATTGCCGCACTAAAATTCGGCGGCGATTTTGTTGTTGAAAATTCTGTAGAAATCGCAACAACTTTCGGCATCCCCGAGAGAATAATAGGGCTTACAATTGTGGCGTTGGGCACCAGCCTGCCCGAGCTTGTAACCTCGGTTGTTGCCTGCATAAAGAACGAATCAGATATTGCAATCGGCAATATTTTGGGCTCTAACATTTTTAATATGTTCCTAATTATCGGCATCGGCGGGGCGATTAATCCAATCAAATATTCGCCCGACCAATACAACATCGGTGTCGGCATAGTAATCGGTGCAACCGCACTTTTAACCATTTTTGCCGCTCTAAGCAAAAAGAACAGAATCAACCGTGTGCACGGTGCGGTTTTTCTATTGATGTACGCAGGGTATATGGTTTATACTTTGGTTTAAAATTAATTTAAGAAGTTTTAAAACAGGAGGATAGGTGTCGTGCTTCAAAAACCACCCTACACCATAACTGAAAAAGCCGCCGACTACTTAGCAAAAATTGTTGAGACCGTTACCCGCCTTGATATGGGTACAGATTTTAAACGAGATATAAAGTTGCACCGAGAGAACCGTGTGCGTACAATACATTCCTCGCTCGCTATTGAGGGCAACTCGCTTTCGTTGGAAGATGTTACCGCAGTTGTTGAGGGAAAATTGGTAGCGGGCAAACAGACCGACGTCAAAGAAGTTAAAAACGCTTATGAGGCTTATGATAAAATTATGACTTTTGACCCATACTCGGTTTCTGATTTTTTGAAAGCCCACAAGATGATGACGCAAGAACTTGTTAAAGAGTCCGGGCGATTTCGCAGCGGTGATGTTGGAGTGTTTGATGGGGACAGACCTATCCATATCGGAGCACGTCCGCAATTTGTGCCGCAGCTAATGGGTGATTTGTTAGAATGGGCAAAGGAATCTGAATTGCACCAAGTGCTTAAAAGTGCAATTATCCATTATGAGATTGAAACCATCCACCCGTTTGAAGACGGCAATGGACGTATGGGTAGATTGTGGCAAACTCTTTTGCTTGCAAAGTGGAATACTGTTTTTGCTTGGATTCCAATGGAGTCTGTGCTATATCAGAATAGGCAGCAATATTATCAGGCAATAGAACAAGCACGCCGTGCGAACGACTCAGGTGTGTTTATTGAGTTTACTCTTGCTGCAATTTACGAAACCATTATTTTGCAGAAAAAGTCTCAAGGCATGCACAAAACCAAGCACAAAGAAAAGCACCAAGTCAAAGCACTAAGTGCTTTGCAAATCTCAGCGTTAAAAGCACTTAGCGATAGTGAGCTGTCTCGTAAAGAGCTATTGACGTTATTAGGTGTTAAGGGCGATTCACGCTGGTTTAAACGACACATAGAACCACTTATAAAATTCAACCTTATTGAAATGACCGTTCCGGAAAAGCCGAACAGCAGGCTTCAAAAGTACAGGATAACCGAAGATGGAAAACGAGAATAAGCTAAAAACAGAGGCGTTGCTTTGCGGCAATGCCTTTTTGTTTTGTTGAGAAGCATTGAATTAAGAATTCTCAGTAAAAAGTTTTGCAAAAGATAAAGTGCAAAAAACGGCTTGATACCGAGCTTTTTGCAAGCTTAAAAACGCTTGCCGAAAATTTATTTAAAAAAACTTAAAAAAAAGGTTGACATTTACGCTTAAAGTGTATATAATATTAAATGTTCGCTCTTGACGAGTTAAAAGTGAGACCCCACTTCGGAAGTTAGCTGTTTTAAAGGTTAGAAGTAAAAGCTTTGATTTACCTTGCTTGGCTTCACCTTTGGCAGGAACTCAACTCTTCTGTCTTGCAATTTGCTTGTCTTATTTTTTGCCGTTTTTGGCAAAAAAGCGACGACCGAACCTTGAAAATTAAACAACGGAACCCGAGATTAATTTGAGTTTAGAAATAAACTCCAGGGCAGAGATGGAACTGCCTGGGGGTAGCAAAGAGCTTGGCGAAAGCCGAGTAGAAG
>JAISII010000088.1 GCA_031262125.1 Oscillospiraceae bacterium
GACGCCGTGGCGGCATCTTTTGTACGCTCGGCAGAGGATGTTTTGTCGCTGCGTGATTATATAGACAGCATCGGCTACGAAAATGTAGAAATTATAAGCAAAATTGAAAACCAAGCCGGTGTAGACGACATTGACCGAATTATTGAGGTTAGCAACGGCATAATGGTAGCTCGTGGCGATATGGGCGTAGAGATACCGTTTATAAAACTTCCCGAAATTCAAAAAAGCATTATTCGCAAGTGTGTTTCGGCAGGCAAATATGTTATTACCGCCACCCAAATGCTCGAGAGCATGACAAGCTCACCGATACCTACCCGTGCCGAAATAAGCGACGTTGCAAACGCTGTGTACGATGGTACAAGTGCAGTTATGTTGTCGGGCGAATCCGCCGCAGGCGAATACCCTGTAGAAAGCGTAAAGGTGCTTAACGATATTTGTGCCGAAGCCGAAAAAAATCCGCAAAACTCTCTGCTGGAGACCGCAATGCTTAATTATAAACAAAACGGCGACTTCCGTGAGGTTATTTGCCGCAATGCAAAATATGTTGCCCAAAGCGTAAACGCAAAAGCGATTATTGTCGAGAGCCTTACGGGGCGTGTTGCCCGTGCAATGGCACACTACCGCCCGCAATGCCCTATTGTAGCTGTGGTTACCGGCGAGGAGATCTGCCGCAAGCTTTGCTTTGTTTGGGGCATAAGTGCTGTTATTGGCGAAGAGCTTACCGATTCGGATGAAATTACAAAGCAAGCTGTAGCCAAAGCCCAGCAAACGGGTATGGTTGAAAAGGGCGATACTGTTATTGTAATCTCCTCTAACAAAGCAATCCCCACCACCGGAACCGATACTTTAAACATTAGGGTTGTTACATGAACGTATACGATTTTGACAACACGATATACAACGGCGACAGCACGCTTGATTTTTACCTTTTTACGCTAAAACGCCACCCAAAGGCTTGGCTGTTTTTGCCACGGCTGCTATACACCTTTTTGTGCTATGCCGTTTTTAAAAAAATGGACAAAACCGCCTTTAAAGAGCGTATGTACCGCTTTTTGCACCTTGTGAATATTGAAAAAGACCTGCCCGAATTTTGGGAACAAAAAAGCAAAAAAATCAAGCAATGGTACATAGACAAAAAGCAGCCGGACGACTTGGTAATCTCGGCATCGCCGTTTTTTCTGCTCTCGCCCATTTGCGAGCATTTGGGCATTTTGCAGCCCATAGCGTCTTTGGTCGACCCCAAAACAGGCAAATATACCGGGCTTAACTGCCACGGTGCCGAAAAGCTGCGCCGGTTTAATGCTTTGCAAGGCAACCCGCAAAATAAAAAATTCTACTCCGACAGCTACTCCGACACACCGCTTGCCTTAGCCGCCAAAGAGGCTTATTATGTTAAGGGCAACAAAATCACCCGCTGGGAAACGCCGAATAAGAGGTAACTTATAAACTGAAATTTAGATGCCAATTTGTAAAAAATAAATCTGATAAAAAAGCGAGGGTAAGTAATCTTGGCAGGAAATAAATTGCTTAGAAAAGCCAAATCTGAAAAGAAAGATGAGTTTTACACTCAACTTGCCGACATTGAAAAAGAAATGCGTCATTATAAGGCATATTTCAAGGGGAAAGTGATTTTATGCAATTGTGACGACCCATATGAAAGTAATTTTGTAAAATACTTTGCTCTTAACTTTAATGCTTTAGGATTAAAAAAGCTAATAGCAACATGTTACTCCACGTCGCCAATTGTCTATACTCAACTGAATTTATTTGACAACGAAGAAATAATTTGCACCAGAAAAGAGGGCAAAAAGCCTTACAAAATAGAAATCTGTGAAGTAACCGACGAAAACCAAGACGGACGTGTTGACCTTGCCGACATGGAATACCTTTTGCGTAACCGCAAAAACGCCTTGACACTCTTAGAGGGTGACGGCGACTTTCGCTCTGCAGAGTGCATAGAGCTATTGAAACAAGCGGACATTGTAGTAACAAACCCGCCTTTTTCTCTTTTCCGTGAGTATATAGCACAGCTTATGGAATACAAAAAAGACTTTATAATCATAGGGAATTTGAACGCCATAACTTACAAGGAAGTCTTTCCTCTAATCGCTCAAAACAAACTTTGGCTGGGCGTAAGTATTCATAGCGGCGATAGAGAATTTCGTGTTCCCGACGATTATCCTTTAAAAGCAGCCGGATATAGGGTTGATGAGAACGGAATAAAATATATCCGTGTAAAAGGAGTACGGTGGTTTACAAATATCGACACAACTAAACGCCATGAGAATTTAATCCTATACAAAACCTATAACCCAGCTGAATATCCCAAATATGATAATTATGACGCAATCAATGTTGATAAAACTGCCGATATTCCGAACGATTATGACGGTGTTATGGGCGTCCCAATAACATTTCTCGATAAATACAATCCCGCCCAATTTGAAATTGTTGCTTTTAGAAAAGGTGATGATGGTAAAGATTTAGTATACTCATTCTCAGATTGTTCACAAATTGTTAATGTAGAGAGAGAGAGAGAGAGAGAGAGAGAGAGAGGTCGCACGATTACTCCTTACTTCCGCATACTCATACGAAAACTTCCGAAACCAAATGTCCGGAAAAAATAGGGCAACAGTGCAAGGAAAGCTCTGCTATGCAAGAGTATTCATTCGGCACATCAATGCCGGGAATGATTAAAAATGCAGAAGGAAAAATCGGCGGGAAAATAACATATGCCCGCATAACTATCCGAAAGAAGGCAACACAATGATGAAAATTAAATTGCATGAAAAACCCGTCCGTGAGGTAGCAAACGGATATAAAGACAGTGCGGAAAACGGCGTTGTCGGTTACGGCGGGCGGCTGAATATTCGCCCCGCTTTTCAACGTGAGTTTATCTACAAAGACAAACAACGAGAAGAAGTAATTCGCACGATACGAAAAGACTTTCCACTCAACGTAATGTATTGGGTAAAGGGAGACGACGGCAATTTTGAAGTGCTTGACGGACAGCAACGAACAATCAGCGTTTGCCAATATGTGGCGGGCGATTATTCGATTGACTACATGGGCTTTAACAATCTGACCAAAGGCGAACAAGAAAAGATTTTGGATTATAAACTCATGGTTTATATTTGCGAGGGTACAGACAAAGAAAAGCTGGATTGGTTTAAGATTATAAACATAGCGGGAGAGGAATTAACCGCACAAGAGCTACGAAATGCTATTTATACGGGCGAGTGGTTAACCGAAGCAAAGAAATATTTTAGCAAATCAGGGTGTCCCGCTTACAAGACGGCAAGCGAATACATGAAAGGCGAATTAAATCGTCAGGCGTTTCTTGAAACCGCCATACGATGGATAGCAGCCCGTGACGGCAAAGAAATTGAAGATTATATGTCGGCACATCAGCACGACACCAATTGTAACGAAATTTGGCTGTATTTCCAAAACGTCATTGCATGGGTAAAGGCGACATTCCCGAAATTCCGAAAGGAAATGAAAGGGCTTGAATGGGGCTTATACTTCAACAAGCACGGTGCGAAACAATTAGACCCCAAGCAATTAGAAAAGCGTATTGTCGAGCTTATGGACGAGGACAGCGAAGTTACAAAGTTTTCGGGTATTTACGAATACTTGCTTGACGACGACGAACGACACTTGAACTTGCGGCAATTTTCGCAAAAAACAAAACAGGCCGCATACGAGCGGCAAAAAGGGTTTTGCCCGAAGTGCGGAAAACATTTTACTATTGAAGAAATGCAAGCCGACCATATAACCCCGTGGAGCAAGGGCGGTAAAACTATCGCCGATAACTGTCAAATGCTTTGTGCCGATGACAACCGTCGCAAAAGTAATATTTAACCTTAATACATAAAGCGTTATTCTAAAATACATTCGGTTTTTCGCAAATTCCGTGAAATATGGAATTGAATTCTACATTTTACGAAAATGTGATAGTTTTTCTCGTAAAAGACGGCAATAAGATTTAGCTCTTCCTACTTCCCCACCTCACAAAACCAAAAACAGTCAAAGAGAATTAAAGAGTTAAAACGGTATTTTAAGGCGAACTAAAGAGATTTGCCCTTTGTATGTTGTTTTTTATGCTGAAAACCCTTGACAATCAGCGGCAGCTGTGGTATTATTCTCAAGCACGCAAATTATTTGCAGCCTTATAATTTTTTAGTAGGCACAAAATAATTTAGTTACAATTTGATAGTATGAAACGAGGGAAAACAAAAATGTCAACTTTTATGGCTAAAAAAGCAGAGGTTGAGCGTAAGTGGTATGTTATTGATGCCGCCGGCAAGCCCTTGGGCAGAGTAGCAGCCAAAGCTGCGGTTTTGCTCCGTGGCAAGCATAAGGTTACTTATACCCCGCATGTTGATTGCGGCGATAACGTAATTATAATCAACTGCAAGGATGCCGTTTTAACAGGCAACAAGCTCACTCAAAAAATGTGGCAGCGTCACACCGGCTACATTGGTCACCTTAAAGAAACCCGGTACGATACATTAATGGCAACCCGCCCCGAAAAGGCTATGGAGCTTGCTGTTAAAGGTATGATTCCGGACACAACAATCGGCAGAGCGGCTCTTTTACGTTTACGCCTTTTTGCCGGCAACGAACATAAGCACGAGGCACAAAAGCCTGAAGCTTATGAGTTTTAATAGGAGGGCCAAATAAATGAGTATATATGATTCTACACCTTATTTTTACGGCACAGGTCGCCGCAAAAGCAGCGTTGCCCGTGTTCGCTTGTATGCAGGCTCAGGCAAAATTACAATTAACGACAGAGATATAGACGATTATTTCGGTCTTGAAACTCTTAAGCTTATTGTTAGGCAGCCGCTGGAGCTGACCGAAACAGGTGCAAAGTTTGACGTTGTTTGCCGTGTAGGCGGCGGCGGTGTTACCGGTCAGGCAGGTGCTATCCGCCACGGTATCTCCCGTGCTTTGCTGCAATATGACAGCGACGCTTTGCGTATCATCCTTAAAAAAGCAGGGTTCTTAACCCGTGACCCGAGGATGAAAGAGCGTAAAAAATACGGTCTTAAAGCTGCTCGTCGTGCACCGCAGTTCAGCAAACGTTAATTTGCTTTTTCGTTTGGTTTTGCACTGCTAGGCACAATGCCGCTGCAAGTTTTTAAAAAACACACAAATTTACCCCGCTGTTTTTATTTCAGCGGGGTTTTGGTTTGTTAAGACAAAAAAGCTAAAAATTATTATCAAAGGTAAATATAATATTTTTATTTAGGGCAATTTGTAATAATGCACTACTTTTTCTAAAACACTTATTAACCCTAATTCGTTATCATTATTGAAAGCGAATTTAACCATCACAGCAATAACTGACAATGTTTCAACAAAAACAGAAATTATGTAAGTTTGGAATAATATTTCACTAATACCAAAATTCCAATAAAACGCATCAAATAGAATTTTAAGTGCAAATAAAACAACTAATACTATATATTGAATAGATACAAACTTTACGAAAAAACGAAAAAAACTATCCTTCAATTCTTTTTTGCCAACATTTTGGCTTTCAAGATGCTCGGCTGAAATATCTATTACACGATCAATAGAACCCTCGTAATGATTTTTTGCAAGTTCAAAACGATATTGAAACAACTTATCATCTACATATGAATTCTTTTGAGACGCTTTGTCTTCTGATTTTGGAATGCTATTGCTATGATATAAATCATTTAAATAATTTTGAAATTTTTGCCTAAATTCATTTTGTTCTTTTCCCATAAAAACAATCCTTTATTTTTTTGTCTGCTAAATGTTCGTATTCATATCCCTTTAGCTAACAATAGGATTCAACCCTAAAATCCTAATTCTTTCTTTCATAACAGAATCTGAAACATCAAAAATATTTGCCAATAGATCAATATCAATTTTTTCATCTTTACGCAACATTCTTTTGTACGCAAATTTTAAATCATCATCTGGAATAAGTATAGCACCTGCAAAAACATTCGCATCCCACTCATCCCACATATCTTCCATCTCTATTTCTTTGCGTTCCTCAAAAAAATCAATATCCTTTTGGGTCGTTAAATCGTATGCAGTTTCTCTCAATTTATCCGCATGCAAGCAACAATGAGCCAATTCATGTGCTAATGTAAATCTTTTGCGGTGCGGGGGGGATTTTTCATCGTATAACATCCTTAAATCATCGCCTTCGAGAGAAACAGAACCAATAATCTTCTCTCCCTCTTCTCTAACACGACTTTTTTGGACAATTTTTTCCTTCTCGAACTCAGAAAAATTTACCATTTTCGGCGTGATATCATACATTTCCAATATTGTTTCAATATTTATTGGAAATAGAGGCATACCTTTGCTCTTAGAGTAAACAAAATACTCCTTTAAAAGTTCATCAGGCGTTTTCCCATCTAACCGATTTAAAGTTTCACACATATTCTTTTTTTCTCCCTTTGACTTTTTCTTCCTTTGACACTTACTGAAAAAAATATATAACACCTCCTTGCCGTATGTAGACCTTGCAGGAAGTGCATTTGCTAAAAATTTCGCTAAATTATGTCGCAAATATTATTAACCTTATAGTTCCAATATATGCATTTACGCTATTAAGATTCCAGAAATATATAAAGAACATTATTAAGGCTTGTCCGTTATTTAAATTATAGCACAACCTAAAAAAAAAGTAAACCCCTTTTATGAACAATTAATTGCAAATTCACCCCGCTGTTTTGTTACAGCGGGGTTTTTGGTTGTTTATTATTCTATTTATCAGCATCGACTTGATTTGTTAAAAAATAATGGTATAATATAAAGTAGAAAAGAGGTGGAGTTCTATGCAGCTAAACGGCAAAATTATGTGTGAAGACTATGTTGTGGCAACGGTTTGCAACGGAGTTTTAAATATAGTTGATGAAGCACGAGTGCCTTTGTACCTCAAACGCACCGGCGATGCCGAAGCTTGGCTAAAAGGGCGAGCAATTGATGCCCACCGCACCAACTCACGATTACTCAAACGTGCATTGCGGCTGTCTTCTTACGATGATTTGTCGGCAGTGCTTAAAGTCAACGCTGCAACGGTAACCGACCGCTATTGGTTTAAACCTGACGGGCAAACTCTTGTGTACTACGATGTACGGTTTAAAAATAACGAATTTGCCTCACTTGCCTTGCGTGGCGACCCCAACAGCTTTAACAAAGCCTACTCACCCACGCCCGAGCTTACAAATGTTGGCTCTTACGAGAAATGCTGGCTGCTGCAAGATAACGGCTTTTGTATGGTAAAATTCGGCAACGAGCTTGAGCGTTTTTCGGAGGTTTTCATCTCTAAACTCGGGCAAGCATTAGGCTTGCCAATGGCACATTATACTGCACAGGGCGACACTGTAACCAGCCCGGATTTCACTAACGGTGCGGCGGTTAATTTTGAGTCGGCAGCAGGGCTTGTGGGCGAAGACGAGGACTATGCGTTTAACTTTATCACTTTTTATAATATCTCGCCCGCTTTGGCACGTGAATATCTTCAAATTATTTATATGGATGCACTGTGTTTTAATATGGACCGCCACACACAAAATTACGGTGTGCTTAGGGATGTTGATAACGGCAAAATTTTATCTATGGCACCGAACTTTGATAATAACATCGCACTGTTTTCTCGTGGTGTGCCAAAGGATTTAACCCGTCGGCACGACAAATTAATTGAGCTTTTTTTAGAGCTGTTGCAGCAGGACGAACGTGCCCTTGCCTTTGCTGCCGATTTGCCGTTGCCTACCGCTGATATGATTGAAAAAGCTATACAAGCAACTGAGATTTTTGTAACCGATGAACTGAAAAATCAAACTGTCGAATTTGTTATGGCAGGAACAAAACAGATTAAAAAGTTTTTGGAAGAAAAAGTTTAATGATATTGCAAGTTTTTAAAAAACACACAAATTTACCCCGCTGTTTTGTTACAGCGGGGTTTTTGGTTTGTTTAAAATTAATTTTGATTTTTCACAAAGTCTTGCGTTGCTAAAATATTGTCTGGTTGTCAAAACATAAAAATTTTTCAGCATTTCTGCATTCTGCATTATTGTTTATTATTTAACCCAAACACTTTTTCCGCAATCCTCACGCTTTCTAAAGCATCTTTTGCGTAAAAATCGGCACCCACAAAATCTTTATATTCCTCGTTTAGCACAGCACCGCCAACCATAAATTTGCAGCTTGCAAACCCGGCGTTTTTAACGGCGGCAATTGTCTCCTTCATACTTTTCACGGTGGTTGTCATCAACGCACTAAGCCCGACCAAAACGGCATCTTCCCGTGCTATTGCTTCAATTACCTTTTCGGGGGGAACATCCCTGCCTAAGTCAATAACATTAAATCCGTAATTTTGCAGCAGCATTTTAACAATATTTTTGCCAATATCGTGTATATCGCCCTTAACTGTAGCCAAAATTATTTTGCCCTTGCTTTGGCTGGAGGTATTGTTCTCTGCTGCAAATTTTTCTACCGCCTCAAAGCCCTCTCCAACGGTTTGTGCCGCAAGCATAAGCTGGGGCAAAAACAACCTGCCTGCCTCAAAATCCTCACCCACAGCGTTCAAAGCCGGTATAAAGCATTCATCAATAATTTGTGCAGGAGTGCAATGTGTAAGCATTTGCTCAACCGTAGGTTTTGCAAGCTCTTTGCGACCGCCGGTTATTATGCTAATAAGGCTTTGCTTTTCGTCGGCTTGTCCTGCCGTGCCGTCGCTTTTTTCTGCCGTATTCTCGCCCGGAAGCGGTTTTGCCGCCGCTGCAATTTTATAATCTTTATATTTTTGCGAATAACAAAGTGCGTTTGCATCCTCGGCACTAAGCACTCTAAAGGCATCCAAGGCTTCTCGGTAGCGTGGCTCGGAGGGGTTAACAATTGCGGCATCTAAGCCTGCACCCAGTGCCGCCGTTAAAAAGGTAGCGTTAATAAGCTCACGCACGGGCAAACCGAACGAAACATTGCTGACACCAAGCACGGTTTTAACACCAAGCTCTTTTTTTACAAGTGTAACAGCACGCAATGTTTCCATAACCTGCGTTTGCTGTGCCGATGCCGTAAGCACCAAGCAGTCCACAATAATATCCTCACGCCCTATGCCGTAGGTTTGGGCACGCTCTACAATTTTTTTTGCAATTCCCACACGCTTGCGGGCGGTTTTCGGTATGCCGTCGTCATCCAAAGTAAGTGCTACCAGCAACGCACCGTATTTTTTTGCAATAGGCAAAATTTTTGCCAAAGACTCCTCTTTGCCGTTAACCGAGTTTATAATCGGGCGGCCGTTATATATACGTGCGGCGGCTTCAATTGCGGCGAGGTCCGAGCTGTCCAGCTGCAACGGTGCGGTGGTTACACTTTGCACTCGCCGCACAATTTCGCACAGCACTGCCGTTTCGTCAAGCTCCGGCAACCCTGCGTTAATATCAAGCACGTTTGCCCCTGCGGCAACCTGTGCGGCAGCCTCGCTTATAATAAAATCGTAATTTTGTGTGCGTAAAGCCTGCTGCAAAAGCTTTTTGCCGGTGGGGTTAATCCTCTCACCTATTTCGGTTACCGCATTGTCAAACACCACGGTTTTAATCCCCGATGTGCAAGCTGTTACTGTCTTAGGTGATGTTTTTACAGGTGCAAAACCGTCTGTGCGGTTGCACAGTTCTTTTATAAACTCGGGTGTTGTGCCGCAGCAGCCGCCCACAATTTCAACCCCACGTTGCACCATTTTTGCAACCGTATCTGCATACTCTTGTGCCGTAATATCATACACAGTTTGCCCGTCTTTTATTTGCGGCAGCCCTGCATTTGCCTGCACAATAACAGGCACCTTGGCGTATTCTAAAATTTTATCAACCACGTCAAAAAGCTTGTCGGGCCCCAGCGAGCAATTTACGCCCACGGCATCTGCACCCAACGCCTGCATTGCAATCACCATTGTGGCAGGGTCGCAGCCTATAAAGCTACGCCCGTCTTCTTGGTATGTCATACTGCAAATTACCGGCAAGTTAGAATTCTCTTTAACCGCAAGCAGTGCCGCTTTTAATTCATACAAATCCGAAAAGGTTTCCAATATCACCATATCGGCTTTTGCTTTTTGGGCAGCTTTAATTTGCCGTGCAAAGGCGTTGTATGCCGCCTCAAAGCTCAGTGTTCCGAGCGGCTCCAGCATTTGCCCCAAAGGTCCTACATCCAAGGCGACATATTCTGCCCCCGAAGCCTTTGCACAGGCAACGCCCGCTGCTATAACTTCCTCAACATTATTCAGCTTAAATTCGTTAGCCCCAAAGGTGTTTGTGCTTACCACATTCGCCCCGGCTTTAACATATGCCGTGTGTATGGCGGTAACAACGTCCGGGTGTGTCAGGTTAAAAAGCTCCGGCGTTTCGCCCAAGCTCAGCCCGTTTTTTTGGAGCATTGTTCCCATTGCTCCGTCGAAAACCAAAATTTTGTTTTGTGTGTAGTCTTTTATGTTCATATTAGTATCTCCACTCTTTGCTCTGTAAAAACCACCCCGACCCTCCAGAAGCAAGAGGTCAGAGGCAAGAAGCAAGAGGCGACTTGCGTCGCTTACTCCCCCTGTCGGCTTCGCCGACATCCCCCTCTGAGAGGGAGACTTTTTAGTGCCTTAACATCATCTTGCATCTTGTCTCTTGTTTCTTGCTCCTTGAAGCGGAGGGGAATATCAGCACAATTTACTAATGCAGCCCTCAAAAGTGCAACTTGCACACTTGTTCGGCAAACTCTCGCCGCAAGATGTATCTGCCAAAGCGATTGCACTTACCGATTTTCGGGGTATCATAATAAAATTTTGTGTGCAGCTTAGCCCAATTGCCCGCCCTGCATTTAAAACATTAAGTATTTCGGGTTGAGTTTCAATAGGCAAATCGCCGTAACCCGGGCTAAATCTCAGCGGTGCAATCGTATCGCAATACTCCTCAATCAGTGCGGTTGCACAGGCGTCCAAAACCAATGCTTGTGCTGCATCCAGTGCGGCTGTGCGGGTTAACAGCATATCTACCCCCGCACCTAATGTTGCGGCAAAAATTTTTATTTTTGTGCTGCTTTTCGGCGTGTTAGAATCAGTGTTTTGCAAAGCTTTGCATTTGTTTTTATCAAACACAAAATTCTTAATATCTTCCCCCGGCAAAACAAGGCTTGTGCCTAAAATATGCAAACCGTTGCTGCACGGTTGTGCTTCAAACTCTCGTTGCACATTGCACGGGCGTGCCGCTGCCTTAATTTCATCCAATGCGGCAGCCACCTGCGTCAAAAGTTCCGGCGGCGGATTTGTTTTAACACCCATATAACGCAAGGCATCTGAAAGGGTTTTGTTATTTTTGTTCATTAGTTTAAATACTCTCAAAAATTTTTCGGGCAGCGGCGGGTTTGTTCATAGTATAAATATGCACGCCGTCCACGCCCTCGTTTATTAAATAGCGTGCTTGTGCAATGGCAAATTCAAGCCCGGCTTTGCGTAAATCCTCGGGGTTGCCCTCATATTTATGCACAAACTTTACAACCTCTGCCGGCAGAGATACGCCGCACATAAAAATCATACGTTCTATTTGCGAGCGGCTGAAAATCGGCATAATACCCGCCGAAATCGGGATTTCAACTCCTGCCTGCCGTGCCTTGTTTAAAAACATTAAAAATCGCTCGTTATCAAAAAACAATTGAGAAATTAAAAATTCGGCACCGCAGTCTTGCTTAAATTTTAAAAAGTCTATATCTTGGCTTAGGTTTTCGCTGTCCATATGCCCCTCGGGGTAGCATGCCCCGCCGGCACAAAAGCTGCCTTCGGCGGCAATGCGTTGCAATAAATCCGATGCATTCTCGTACGGGCATTTTACAACGCTTTCTTTTGCAACTCCGGGCGGCAAATCGCCCCGCAAAGCAAGAATATTATGCACGCCTTTGTTTTTAAGCTCTTGCAAAACGGCGTCGATTTTGCTTTTTTCGGCATTAATACAGGTTAAATGTGCAATTGAGGCAATGCCGTACTTTTGCTCTATCATTTGGGCAAGCTCGGCGGTTTTGCCGCTGCCGCCGCTGCCCCCTGCCGAATAGGTTACGCTTATAAAGTCGGGTTGCAAAGCAGCAATCTCTTCAATTGCACCAACAATGCTTTCTTCGTCGGCGTCCTTTTTAGGGGGGAAAATCTCAAAAGACCTAACCGGCTTTTTTGCTTTATATAAATCTTTAATTAACATTAGGTTACTCCGCTTTTCTGTTTATAATACAACTATAATACACAATTTTGCTTGTTTTTTCAAGCTTTTTTGCAAAATGCCCCGTGTTTTTAAAAACACAAGGCAAATATAAATTATAATTTTTAATTTTTTTAACGCTTTTATAAACCGTCGGTTGCCGTCATTTCGGCTTTGTCGGCAAAGCTTTGGGTTATTTTTTGCTTGTCGCCCGATTTTAACGCATCCAAAAAATTGCTGAGGTTATTAATAAGGCTCTGCGTTTCGCTCACTATATTTTTTTGGTTAAGCAAAAATAAATCCGCCCACATTTCCTTATCAAGCGTTGCCACCCTTGTCATATCCTGAAAACTGCCGCCGCAGTAGCCATCCACCAGCGGTAAGGTTTTGCTTTTTACATAACAGCTGGACACAATATGTGCAAGCTGGGATGTATAGGCTATTACCAAATCGTGGTGTTGCGGGGTGCATTTTGTTATTTTGGCAAAGCCCATATCACGGGCTAAGGCTTCAATGGTTTGTACAGCTTCGGCATTTATGTTTTGCTCTGCGGCAATTATAAAGTCTTTGCCGGCAAACAGCCCGCCGTCCGAATGTTCAAACCCGAACTTTTCTTTGCCCGCCATTGGGTGGCAGCCAACATAGGTTATATTGCGTTTTTTTAAGGTTTGTGCAAGCTCAGATTCGGGGCGGTTAATTTCATCATAAAAAACCGCCTTAACACCGCAAACATCGGCAATTACAGCACCAATTTTCATTGACGGTACAACTGCGGCAATTGTGCTTAAAACTGCTTTTGGCGGCGTTGCAACAATAACAACATCAGCGTTTTCAAGGTTGCCCACCCCTGCTATACATTGGTTTTTTTGTGCCTGCTGCAGTACTTGTTTAGAATTATCCAGCCCAAAAACAGTATGCTTTTGGCAAAGGGCTTTGCAGATTGAGCCGCCAATCAGCCCCAGCCCTATTACGGTAATTATTTTTTTCATTTTGGTTTATTTAACCTTTCCAACAACTTAAAGCTCCTGCATAATAAGTTCAAACTCTTCGGGCGTAACCGACTGTGCACCGTCGCAAAGTGCCTTTGCAGGGTTTGGGTGCACTTCTATCATCAAGCCGTCGGCACCAACTGCTTTGGTTGCCCGTGCAAGGGGCCGCACAAGCCTTGCTTTGCCTGTGGCATGGCTTGGGTCGCCGATAATCGGCAGGTGTGTTAACGCTTTCATATACGGCACACAGGCTAAATCATAGGTGTTACGCAATGCTGTTTCAAAGGTTCTGATGCCCCGTTCGCACAAAATTACGTTTTCGTTGCCGTTTGCCATAATATACTCCGCCGACATTAACCATTCTTCAATTGTGTTTGCAAGCCCTCTTTTTAGCAAAATCGGCTTATTAATTTGCCCGATTTCCGACAGCATCTCAAAATTCTGCATATTTCTTGCCCCAATTTGTATTATATCCACATTTTCAAAATATTCCAAATGGTCAAGGCTCATCAGCTCGGTAACAATGGGCAGGCCGGTTTCTTTTTTTGCTATTTCTAAAAGTCTTATACCCTCGGCTTTAAGCCCCCTGAAGGCATAGGGCGATGTTCTGGGCTTAAACGCCCCGCCACGCAAAATTTTTGCTCCGCTTTGCTTAACCATTTTTGCGGTGTAAACAATTTGCTCCTCGGTTTCTACCGAGCAGGGCCCCGCCATAACTGCAAAGTCGCCCCCGCCGATTTTTACCCCGCCTATGTCTATAACCGTGTCGGCTTCGTGGAACTTGCGGTTTGCAAGCTTAAACGGCTCTGAAACACGTTGCACCTTCTCAACAATCGGGTACGCCTTAATATCCTCGGGGTCAAGCTTGGAGGTATCCCCTACTAACCCTATTACAATACTGTTTTCGCCTTTGCTTATATGGGTTTGTGCAACCTCCTCCAGCCGTTTAACCAGTTCATCCACACTTTTGGTGCTTGCGTTTTTATTACATACAATAATCATTGGTTTATGTTCTCCTCTTTACTTTATCGCTTTAAAGCATTGTATCACTTTTAATCTTTTTTGTCAACCCCTAACTTTCTTATATTGTATTGTATTTTTATGATTAATATGGTATGATTCTGTAAGTCTTAAACTAATTTGAAAACGAATGAGGAGTAAAAACTATGTTTGATGATACCTTAAACAACCTTCTTCTGGCAACTTATGAAACAAACTCCACACTTTTAGACATTGAAGCTTCCATTACAAACAACAGCGTAATATCAGAGAACATCCGTGAACTTATTAAAATCTCTCTGGAAACACAAATTGCCACACTGCAACATATGGAAACAATTACCGATGTTCTTTTTGATATTAAAACAAAACTTGAGGATAAATAAATCTGACCTTATAACACATAAAAACAAAAACTCTGCCGTAATTTAAACAGCAGAGTTTTAAATTTTAATTTATAAGATTAATCGCCCAGCAAGCCTCGTTTTTTCTTCTCGACTTCGTTTTTCAAATTCTCTTTTGCCACTGCAAGCATAAGCTTAATGCGGTTTTCTTGGTTAACTCGGGGAGCACCGGGGTCATAATCTATAGAAACTATGTTTGCTTTGGGGTTTATGCTCTTAATCTTCCTTATTGCACCTTTGCCGTTGATGTGATTTGGCAAGCAACCAAACGGCTGGGTGCAAACAATGTTTTCGTACCCGCTTTCGGCAAGCTCCAGCATTTCGGCAGTTAGCAGCCAGCCCTCGCCCATTTTGCTGCCATAACCTATAACACCTTTAACCAAGCTTTTGGTGTGGGCATACGAAGCCGGCGGAGTAAAGCCGTAACGCCGTGCCGCTGCTATCAGCATTTTTTCCATATTTGTTGCATAGTTCATTAAAACACTTACAAACCTAAACTTAAATTTGCTGCCGCCGTAAAGCTTAAAATCTTCCAAGCGGTTGTCTATTTTAAACAAACCAAAGCCCAAAATACCGGGCACGCAAATTTCACAATCCTGAGATTCTAAAAAGCTCTCTAAATCGTTATTGCCGAGGCGGGCATATTTTACATAAATTTCGCCCACTATGCCAACCTTAACCTTAGGCACTTTTTCGGTTTCTACATCGGCAAAATCCTTGCAAATCAAATCAAGGTTTTTTTCTAAATCTTTAGAGGTATAACCATTGCGGGAATTTAGCTGCTCGGTTAAAATCTGCGTCCATTTCTCCACGACCTCGTCGGCACTGCCTTTTTCAACCTCATAAGGGCGTACTTGGTTTTTAAGCAGCATAAGCAAATCGCCGTAAACAATGCCCGCAATAAACCGCCGCACAAGCGAGAACGACAGCTTAAACCCCGAGTTTTTCTCCAGCCCCGAAAGGTTAAGCGAAATTACGGGTATATTCTCGTACCCTGCACTTTTAAGCGCCTTACGCAGCAAATGTATATAGTTCGACGCACGGCAACCACCGCCCGTTTGGCTTATCATAAGGGCAGTGCTGTTAATATCATATTTGCCGCTTTGCAGGGCGTTTATCATTTGCCCTATTACAAGCAAAGCAGGGTAGCACGTGTCGTTATGCACATATTTAAGCCCTGTTTGTGCAATTTCGGGCCCGTCGGTGTCAAGCAACACAGCATTATAGCCGTAGTGAGTAAACACGTTACGCAACAGCTTAAAATGTATTGGTGCCATCATCGGGAAGAGAATGGTGTACTCTTTTTTCATTTGCTTTGTAAAAAGCAATCGCCCTGTTTTATCATACAGCAATTCAGCCATAACTTCTCCTTTTAAAATCATACCGTAAGTCTCGGAGCGAGAGAATTTTCCCCTCCGGGGAGGGGTGGATGCTCCCTTAGTAAAAAATAAATTTTATTTTTTAACAAAAATCTAAAAAAAATAAAAATATTTTTAGATTGTGCAGAGCAGACGGGGTGGTTTGCGTGCAATTTTTAAAAAAATAAAATTTAAATAGAAATTCAATTATTTGAAGAGGGGGTGATTTCTGCATTCTGCATTTTTATTTCTTACTTATCCAAAGCTGCAAGCAGGCTGCGAATACGGATTTTTACCGCACCGAGGTTTGTAATCTCGTCAATTTTAAGCTGAGTGTAAATCTTTGAGTTACGCTCTAAAATATCTCTCACTTCGTCGGTGGTAATGGCATCAACGCCGCAGCCGAAAGAAACAAGCTGTATCAAGTCCATATCGGGCTGAGTTGATATGTATTCCGCCGCCGAATAAAGCCGAGAGTGATATGTCCACTGGTTTAGAACATTGGTTTTTTGCTTGGGCATCCTGCCCGA
>JAISII010000173.1 GCA_031262125.1 Oscillospiraceae bacterium
AAAGCAAACCAGTCAATAACATCCTGCTGAAACAGGGTTATTACCGACTCTACGCAAGATAAAACGGCAAAAACTGCCAAAAGCAAAGCAAACACACCGGAGGCTGTGCTTTTTTTGTCAAGGCAAAAGCCGGAGGTTGTTTTGTCGGTAAGGCTTATTATTTTTAAAGCAACAGCCAAAGCCACCGCTATCAAAACAAAAATGTAGGATGCCCCAATGGCGTTTACGCCCATAATTGTTTGTGTACCTTGCAAATAAATTGCCGCCAGCACGCCAAACACCGACAGAAGCAGCACAACAGGTGCAAAAACAAACCAGCTTATTTTAAGCATTTTCATATATAGTCTTCCCCTTTTACAATCAATAATATTTTAAACAAATTATCGCTTAATTTCCTCAAAAGAACTATAATAACATATTTATTAAAAAAACAAAATATATATATTACAACTCTTTATATTTTAAAACAAAAGAAGCAATAAGTCAAGGAATTAAAGGTGATTTTTACAATGAAAAAGATTGTAAGCGTTTGCATTGTGTTTTTATTTTTTTTAATTGCTGTGCCAATGCTGGTTTTTGTTGACTATGATCAACTGCTTAACAAGCTTAACGTGCCTGCATTTTTTGGCGTTGTGTCTTCATCGGCAGACCAAGCTGCAAGTGCAACTGCCGACAATGCAAAGCCGCAAAAATCCGAAAATAAAAAAACCACCGACGACATTGCCGCCGCAAAAAAAGATGCCGCAAATGTGCTTGCGGCAAAACTAACGCCCAATATGAACGACAACGCCCTGCTTGCATTGGCGGTTGTGATTAACGCAAATATCGACGCAGGGGTAAAATATGACAAAAACAACACAGATGAATTTTTAAGCGAAGCAAAGCAACAGGAACTGTTTAGCAAAAAATATGAAAACTACAAAAAGCGAATTGACACAATTGTAAAAAAATCCCAAAATTATAAATTGGTTTATAGCAAAAAAACGGTAGAAGTGCCTATTTTAACAAAAGTTAACGGGGCAACAGCCGCAAGCACAAACCTGCCCTATTTGCAGGCGGTTGCCAGCCCGTGGGACAATTTTGCGGAGGAAACCACAGCACAAGCCGAAAACACATCAGAAAATCAATCCGGCATAAGTGCCGCAGGGATTGAACATTTGACCGCCAACGGTGCAGACTTTGCACAGGCTTTGCTTTGGTATTTGCCGGGGTTTAAAATTGAGGTTTTGTAATTATGCGGAGAAATTCCCCTCCGGGGAGGGGTGGCAAGGCGTAAGCCTTGACGGGGTGGTTTGTGCAGAAATTATTTTTAAAATTAAATTTAAATAGAATTTAAATTTTTTGGCTCGGGGTGGTTTATTTAAAACTATTTCTGCATTCTGCATTATTATTTCTTATTTATTATAATGCTCGGGGTGATTTTACATATTATTATACAAAAACCATCCACCGGATAAATTATAACAATCAAACCCGTTTTGGGTTAAAATACGGCAAGCAAGGTAGCTGCGTTGCCCGCTGTGGCAATGCACATACACCGGCTTGCTTTTTTCAAGCTCGCCCAAACGTCCCCGCAGCTCATCCAGTGGAATATTTGTAAACCTGGGTATGTTGCCGTGCAAAAACTCGCCGGTTGTGCGGACATCCAGCTTTTGCACAGTGCCGTTTTGCGGCAGTGCGGCAACCTCGTGCCAATGGAACTGCTTAACCTTGCCGGTGAGTATGTTTTCGGCAATGTACCCCACCATATTTACAGGGTCCTTAGCCGATGAGTACGGCGGAGCATAGCATAAATCGAGTTGGGTAAGGTCGGTTGCCGTTGCACCCATACGGATTGCAGTTGCCAAAACATCGCAGCGTTTGTCTGTGCCCTCGCCGCCAAAAAGCTGTGCCCCGAGGATTTTACCGTCGTCAAGGCTGAACAGCACCTTAACAACAATGCTGTTCCCGCCGGGGTAGTAACCCGCATGGCTTTGTGCAAGCAAAAACACTTTTTCGTAGTTTAAGCCCGAGCTTCGGGCTGTTTTTTCGTTCATCCCGGTAGAGGCGGCAGCCAAACCGAACACCCGCACAATTGAGGAACCCTGTGCACCTGCGTATTCCGCCGCATATTTAAGGTTATTTTCCAATATGTCCGTTTGCACTTGCTCCGCTTCAAAAGCGTTAGTGCCGAGTGTTGCGGTATTTGTTTTGTTTAGAGCGGCACAAATATTATCGGCGGCAATGCGTGCCTGTTTGTTGGCAGGCCCCGCAAGTGCAAATGTGCGATGCTCACCCGTTGCAAAGTCAAAAGTTTCTACAGCATCGCCCACCGCAAAAATGTCATTGTCTGAGGTTTTCATCCCGCTGTCGGTAACAATTGCACCCCTTGCATTGCATTCTAACCCGCAATCAAGGGCAAGGCTGCTGCGGGGTTTAACTCCAACGGCAAAAACCAAAATGTCTGCGGCAATCTCTTCCCCGTTGCCAAGCCGAACTTTTGCACGGTTTCCGCCTGCCGGGTCGTCGTAAGCCGCCACAACGCCCGCACCCAAATGCAGCGTTACGCCGCAGCTATGCAAATGCTTTTGTGCAAAGCGTGCCATATCCTCATCAAAATGCGGCAAAATTTGCTGAGCCATCTCGGCAACATGCACGTTAATGCCTTTTTTGCGTAGGCTTTCTGCAAGCTCCAGCCCAATTGCTCCGCCGCCTGCAATCACTGCCGTTTTTGCACCGCTCTCGTTTGCAAATTCTTTCAAAGCTTCGGCGGCGTCAACAGTTTGCAGCGTTGCGATTTTAAGGTTGGCATCATCCGTCAGCCCGCTTTTGTCAAAGCTTTCGGGGATTATAGATTCCGCACCCGGTGCCAAAAGCAGCTTGTCGTAGCTTTGAGCAAACGTCTCTCCCGTTGCAATATTTTCAACCATAACAGTTTTTGCGGCACGGTTAATTTCAGTTACTTTGCAGCCCGTGTTCACATCAATATTGTAACGGATTTTAAATCCCCTCGGCGTTTGCAGCAGCAAATCCTGCTTGGCGGCAATTTCGCCCCCAACAAAATAGGGCAACCCGCAATTTGCAAACGAAACATAGTCCCCTTGTTCAAAAATAGTAATCTCGGCGTTTTCATCCAGCCGCCGTATTCTTGCCGCCGCAGTTGCCCCTCCAGCAACCCCGCCGATTATCACAATTTTTTTGCTCATTCTCACAAACAACTCTTTTCTGTTAATAATAGTACCATTTTAACACCCAATCGCCGCAAAATCAACCGAAATTAGTTTGATTTTCTTTAATATCAAAATTTTATATAAAGTTCCCATGCAAACAAGTACAAAAAATATTAACCCAAACTAAAAGCAAAAACTTCTGTAAATTTATAAATTATGTTTGACTAACCAACCATAATGTGCTATACTTTCGGCATAAAACCACGTTAAGGAGCAGCTTATGAAAAACGAAATTGTAAAATCCGCCGGGATGATAATTTTTCGACGCAGGTACGATGAAATTCAGTTTTTGCTGCTTTTTCAAAGCGATTCGCAAACCTGGAGCTTCCCTAAAGGGCGTGTAGAGGCTGGTGAGGATGAGCTGAACACCGCCAAGCGTGAGGTTTGGGAGGAAATTATGCAACGCCCGCAGCCGCTTGATGATTTTAAAGCGGAATTAACCTACCCTATTTCTCAAGAGCGTGTAAAAACTGTCGTGCTGTTTTTGGCAGAATCGGCAGACGAAAAAATCACGATACAAGAGAGCGAGCTTTCTGACTTTATGTGGGTTAGAGCCGACGAAGCGGTACAAATGCTCCAACACAACGAATATGCCGAAATTCTGCAACAAGCCGAACTACGAATTATGCAGGAATTTTTAAAGGGCTGATTTAAAAACACCTAATCCCTTTAACAATGAATCGCTCTTCTCCACACAATCACATCAAAACTCAAATGTTTATTTTAAAAAATAATTACATAAAAAACACGGGTTCCGTTCTAAAATGTTCGGAGCCCGCTTTTATATAATTACTATTTGTATTTTTTTTGCTTAAATTCCTGCTAATTACCGCCGGGACCATCCCGTCTTACAGTTTCATCGGCGGGGCGTGTAATCCCAGTTGATACCCACTCGTTGTCGCCCGCACTTTTCGAGTTATCTCCGGCATATTCCCCTACAGAATTATAAAACCCGCTGTATGCATTGTTTGCAGCATCGTTCGTCTGGTTTTTCACAACAACATCCGAAGCATAAGGTGTGCCTGCAAACGTGCTGTTACCAACATTCCTGTCGTTTTTTACTGCAATATCTTCATACCTTTCACCCGGTATAAAGTTTGCTGCACCACAGCCGCCTCCGCAACCGCCGCAGCCCGGGCAAACGTCCTCAAGTCCGTCCGGCGGGTTAATAATATCCGGCGTTGTGGTTTCGGGGTGGGTTGGGAACGGCTCTAAATCAGGGTTATAACTTTTTGTATATTTCATAGCTTTGCTCCTTTAAAATTCGGTTTATTTTTTAATATTTTGCACCGAATTTTAAAGAATATTCAGAATTATATCTTCCTCGCCTTAACAAGCAAAAAATACGGAAAATGTGCACCTTCACCATCGTTATTTGCCTTACCGCCTCCGACAGGTTCGTCCATCATCTCAATTATAAAACCAGCCTTGCTTAGGGCATTAACAATATCGCAATATCGACGATGATACTTAATAACCTTGTCAACAATCCATTTTTCTTCGACGTAACCTACACGGTCGTAATCCTTTAGATTGTAAAACAGCTTTTTATCATTTTCATCCCTCGTCCAGCGTGGCAAATCGTTGCTGTTACAACGTGCCGTATTAAGAGGGCTTTCTTGCGAGAATATAAAGTAACCGCCTGTATTCAGCAAATCCCTAACTTCGCAACAAAACTTATTAAAGTCAGCAACATAGTGCACCGCCAAAGAACTACAAACAACATCATATTTGCCGGCAATTCCAGATAGCTCATTCATATCGGCACATATAAATTCTATGCCGCTTGTTTGGGATTTTGCAACCTCAAGCATCTTTTTTGAGATGTCAACACCAATTACACCGCAAGCACCCCTATTTAGGAACTCCGTGCAGTTTTCACCAAAACCGCACCCCAAATCCAGCACCGACTTCCCGTGCAAATCCGGCAACATCGCAAATAGTGCAGGTTTTTCCAAGTGTATGTTTAGGTTATCGGGATTATCCCGAATCTTCTTGTAACCGTCAAAAAATATCGGGTCATCAAAAATATTTTGTGCTGTCATTTTTATAACCATTAGCCTTTCCTGCTCACAAAAATATATTAATCACACACAAGTCTGCGAGCCGAAAGCGTATGTGTAATTAACCTCAAAGTAATAATACAACACTCTTTCTCATAAGTCAATCTACCCTTGTCTTAATTCAAACTTAAAGCCAAATCCACAAAAACCCTCCCAAACCAATGCTTGATAACACACCAAAAAAGCCACCCATCTGGGTGGCTTTTAAAAAAACAACAGGAGTATTCCCTGAAAACTGAATAAAGAGAAAACAAAATA
>JAISII010000182.1 GCA_031262125.1 Oscillospiraceae bacterium
GTTTTGCTTGCACCCGTGCATTTGCTCTGGATAAACCTTGTTACCGACTCGCTGCCGGCTATGGCACTGGGAACCGAACCCGCCGAAAAAGACATTATGCAGCAACGCCCCCGCAACCCCCGTGAAGGCATTTTTGCAAACGGTTTGGGTATTGGCGTGTTGTGGCAGGGTGTGCTAATCGGCTTGCTTACGCTGGGTTCTTATTTGCTGGCATATTTTGAAGTGCATGGCAATTATGGCGAAGAACAAACTGCAGCAATTGCAACCACAATGGCATTCATAACCCTCTCGATGTGCGAGATTTTCCATTCTATCAATATGCGTTCACGCATCAAGTCAATCTTTAACATCGGAAGCACAAACAAGTTCATCATCGGCTCATCAATTCTCGGCTTTATACTCACCTTTGGTGTTGTATATATCCCGGGCGTAAACGACCTTATGAATTTAGTTCCGCTTGATTGGGAATATGTTCTTACCGCATTTGGTATGGCAATTTGCATCATCCCGATAGTTGAGATTGTAAAGCTTGTGCAACGAGCAATTTTAAAAGGCAAAAACAAATAATTTTTAAATTTTTCTCCCGCTGTTGCACGTCGCTACGGCGGGAGATGTTTTATGGAGCATAAAATGCACGAATACCCCGTAACCGAGCATATTATAAAGCTTGCCTGTGCAAAGGCAGCCGAAAATAACGCCAACCGTGTTGCCGCAATAAACCTTGTAATGGGCGAAAATTGCGGCTACCTCCCCGATTCTATAATCCTCTATTTTGACATTATTGCCGCAGATACGGTTTGCAAGGATGCAAAAATTAATATAAAAAGCATAAAGCCCAAGCTGCGGTGCAATGTTTGCGGCAACCTGTTTTTGCGGCAACCCTTTAAGTTTGGCTGCCCCAACCCCGATTGCAACGGCACGGGAGAACCCACCGATATTGGGCGAGAGTTCTTTTTAGAATCGCTTGAATTTGAGTGAGAAATGGTTTTTGCAAATTTTTATTGCTTTTTTTTAAAAAACCGCATATAATAATTTTACTGATTATTTTGCAATTGCGGGGGAAGATATGAAAATTTTAAAAAGAAGTTTTTGCATAGTTTTAATATGTGCAATGCTGTTTGCATTTGCAGGGTGCGATGCGGCAACAAGCCTGCTGGGCGATGCCCTTAACAAAATTGCCGAAGCCGATAATTCGGTTACACAGCCTGCTCTTGAAAATATTTCGAACCTTAACCCCACACAAAATTTAGAAACAAACTACACAGCAATGCAGCTTGCTCACGGCTATGATGCCTTGCTTACTGACAGCCAGCGTGAATGCTATGACAAGCTGAAAAGCTCGGTTTATAATGTATCAAATACTGCCGATGAAGGCGGAACATATAGTACCGAATCACTGCTTATGCCTAATGAATTCGGCACTTATGATATGCGACTGTCGCTTAACGCCTTTATGGAAGACCACCCCGAAGTTTTTTGGCTTGATACAAGCTTTACTTTTTCAACAAACAACAACGGTGTATTTTACACTCCTCTATCGCTCTTTAACGGCGACGAGCTTGGCGTGATGATACCCGTGTTTAACAACAAAATTGACGATGTGTTCTCGGCAATGCCCGAAAATTTAACCGAATATGAACGGGAAGTGTTTTTGCACGACTATATCTTAAACTCTGTAACCTATGACGATGCCGCCGTAGATTCTGATGTGAATTCAGAATATTCCTACAACTCCTATGGAGCTTTAGTGAATGGTTTGGCAGTGTGCGAGGGCTACTCGGAAGCATTTTTGCTGCTGCTTAGCTTGGGCGGAATTGAAGGTTGCAACATAACAGGCACTGCCGACGGAGGACCGCATTTGTGGACTGCTGCAAAAATATCGGGCAACTGGTATTATGTTGACACAACTTTTGACGACAGCAGCAGCACAGGCAGCGATTTTGCGGAATTAAACAGATATAAATATTTTAATATTACAACAGAACAACTGGCACAAGACCACGAGATAAGCCCTATTTTCAACGAGCTAAGCAAATCTCAAGTTGTAGGCAGCAGCACCGAAAGCCCCGCATTGTTTAACCTTTTTGTGCCGCAATGCACCGCTGTTGATATGAACTACTACCGCAAAGAGTTGCCGCATATAACCGATTTAAGCCAAAGAAACCGCAACGAACTCTCGGAAGAGTTACTAAAAGCTGCCGAGGACGGCGAAGATTATTTTGCAATGTTTGCCGACCCGGAATATATTGGTGTTGAAGATGCCTATACATTGCTTTTTGATGATGAAAAGTATTATTTTGAATTTGTTGATTATGTAAATTACACCTCGGACGAAGTTGAACTTTTAAGCCGTGCCACAACCCAAAAAATAGAAGCACAGAATGTAATTATTGCCAGCATTATATACGACTAACGCAAAATTTAAATAAGTTAAAGGTGTTAATTTTAAAAATGATAATTTTAGCCATAGATTCGGGTAAAGTCCGCACGGGCGTTGCTGTTTGCGACAAATCCGAAATTCTTGCAAACCCGGTAAAGGTAATTACTCAACGCAGCCAAAACCTGCTGGCAACCGAGATTGCAGACATTGCAGCCAAAGCCAAGGCCGAGCTTGTTGTTATAGGCTTGCCGAGGAATATGGACGGCAGCGAGGGTGCAAACGCCAAAGACGCCCGCAGCCTTGGGCAAAAAATTGCAAAACTGTGCAGCGTACCCATAGAATTTTTTGACGAAAGGGTTACAACCGTTGCTGCACACAATTACCTAAGCACTGCAAACGTAAGTGCAGGCAAACGCAAAGCCGTAGTAGACAGCGTTGCTGCCGTTATTATTTTGCAGGATTATTTAAATTTGCGTAAAAACAAAAACGCTTAATTAAGTGAAAGGCATGGTAAAAACATATGAACCCCGAGCTTATTTCTCGCATTAATGTTTTGGCTGCCAAAAAACGCAGCACAGGGCTTTCGCCGGAGGAAATTGAAGAGCAAAAAGCTTTGTACGAAATTTATCTTGCCGAATTTAGAAGCGGCTTTAGGCAACGGCTGGAAAATATCGATATCGAAACACCCGACGGCAACGTCCGCCCGCTGCGTAGCGGAAAATCGGAGTAATTTTTTTAATAATTATTTCAAAAAAACTGCCTTAATACCAAATTTAAGCCGAATTGGCAAATTACAATAACCGAATAAAACAATTACCGCTGACAATACTATTGTTAGCGGCATTTTTGTGCAAAAAAGCAGCCGTGCAAATTAGTGAGAAAGGGCGTAAAGTTTTTATGACACCAAAGGAATTACTATATCTGGAAGATTCGCTGGGAATGGAACAGCAGCTACAGGCAAAATGCAACGAGTATTCAACCTTGTTGCAAGACACCAACTTGAAAAGTATGGTTTCTAACTTGGGCAAGGAACATCAGGCACATTTTAACAATTTGATGGCACAGTTTAATTAAACTCAATAAAAAGGGAGGCAACAAAATGGCACAGAACCAAACGCCCCAGCCAATGGGCGACAAAGAATATATGCAGGATATTCTGCTTACGTCTAAAACCTTGGTAGGCTTGTACCACTATGCAACGCAAGAATCCTCTACCGAGCAGCTGCACAACCAGTTTCAATCTAATCTTAACGACACTTTAAATATGCAGCACAATATCTTTGCGGCAATGGAAAAAAACGGCTGGTATCAAACCCAGCAAGCCGAGCAGGAGCAGGTTAATCAGGTTAAGTCAAAATATACCCAAAGTATGCAAGAGCAGCAGGCACAAGGTTAATCTTTTTTAAGAGAATTACTTCTTATAAAGAATAAGTGCTAAAAACAAAAAAACGCAAAAAAGCCGCCCGAAAATAATCGAGCGGCTTAAATTTTTGTAAAAACTAAAGCTTAAATATTGCAAACGCAATTATTTAACTTCTACCTCGGCACCGGCTTCGGTAAGTTTTGCTTTAAGAGCTTCTGCATCGTCTTTGCTTATGCCCTCTTTAACTGCTTTGGGAGCACCGTCTACAACTTCTTTAGCTTCTTTCAAGCCAAGACCTGTAGCCTCACGAACTGCTTTAATAACAGCAATTTTGTTTGCACCGGCAGCTTTAAGAATAACATCAAACTCTGTTTTTTCTTCAACGGCTGCAGCCTCGCTTGCGGCAGGGCCTGCAACAGCAACAGCAGCTGCGGCACTAACGCCAAATTCTTCCTCTACAGCATGAACCAATTCAGAAAGCTCCAAAACTGTGAGAACTTTTAACTCTTCTATAATAGCAGTAATTTTTTCACTAGCCATTTTTTGTTCCTCCAATATTTTTAAATGATTTTTATTTGTTTTGTTGCGGCAAAATTATTCCGCAGGTGTTGCTTCCTCGGCAGGTGCTTCGGGAGCTTCTTCTTTTGCAGGAGCTTCGGGCTCAGCTGCGGGTGCTGCTTCTTCAGCTGCGGGAGCTTCTGGAGCGGCTTCTTCAACAACGGGAGCTGTTTCTTCAGCTACGGGTGCTGCAACTTCTTCTGCAACAGGTGCTTCTTCAGCTACAGGAGCTTCGGGGGCTGCCTCTACGGCTGTGTCGGCACCGCCTTTGTCTACAATCGCCTGAACAACTCTGGCAAAGCTTGCAATGGGGGCTTGGAATGCACCCAAAACGTTTGCAAGAAGAACATCACGACCCGGCAGTTTTGCCAAACCGGCAATCTTCTCCAAACCAATAACTTCACCGTCAATGTAACCGCTTTTGATTTCAAAAGAATCGCTTTTCTTTGCATAGTTGCTTAAAATACGTGCGGCAGCAACATAATCCTCGTCGCTGGTGGCAAGTGCTGTTGTACCCTCTAAAACCGTGTTAAGTCCTTCCAGACCTATTTGCTCGGTAGCACGGGACAGCAGTGTGTTTTTAACTACGGTGTATTTAACTCCGGCTTCACGCAGCTCTTTACGCAGCTTTGTGTCGTCCTCTACGTTAATACCTTTATAGCT
>JAISII010000005.1 GCA_031262125.1 Oscillospiraceae bacterium
GTTGAGGTTGAAACCCCTATTTTAAACACAATACCCGGCGGTGCGACCGCACGCCCGTTTGTTACTCACCACAATACGCTTGACATTGATATGTTTTTGCGTATTGCACCCGAGCTGTACCTTAAACGGCTAATTGTCGGCGGTATGGAGCGAGTTTATGAGATTGGGCGGCTGTTCCGCAACGAAGGGATGAGCCCCAAGCACAACCCCGAATTTACTACGATTGAAATTTATGAAGCTTATACCGATTATTACGGAATGATGCAACGCACGGAAGAAATGATTAACAAAGCCTGCATTGCCGTAAACGGTACCGACCAAATCGAATATCAGGGCGAGCAAATAAGCCTTGCCTTGCCCTTTAAGCGTGTTACGATGATAGACATTGTAAAAGAGCATACGGGCGTAGACTTTGGCGAATTTATGGGCGACACCGAAAAAGCAAAGGAAGTTGCAAAGCAGCTGCACTTAGAGGTTAAGCCAACCGATACGTGGGGCAACATTTTAAATGCAGCTTTTGAAGAAAAGGTAGAGGAGCATTTGGTTCAGCCTACTTTTGTTTGCGAATACCCTGTTGAGGTGTCTCCCCTAACCAAACGCAAGGCAGATGCACCGCAGCTTGTTGAACGCTTTGAGTTGTTTATTACACGGCGAGAAATTGCAAACGCCTATACCGAACTTAACGACCCATTTGACCAACGCAGCCGCTTTGACCACCAGCTTATGCTGCGTGAGGCGGGCGACGACGAAGCAAACCTTATTGACGAGGATTTTATAACCTCGCTTGAATATGCAATGCCCCCTACCGGCGGTATGGGTATGGGCATTGACCGTTTGGCTATGCTTTTAACAAACAGCAGCAACATTCGTGATGTTATAATCTTCCCGACGATGAAACCAATTTGAGAGGTGCAGCTTGAAAATAATATCAAGGGTCTTTAATTTTCTGCAAAACTCAAAAGTGTTTTTGCTTTGCTTATTGGCTTTTTTAATTGGCTTTTCGGGCGTGGTAATTGCAAAAGCCAACATTTCTGCCATTGCCGCCGCAGAAGAAGAACGGCACATTATCGTAGCCTTTGCAGGTGCAGACGAAAATGTAAAGTGGGGGCAGGCAAACCGCCGCCTGTACCAAAAAGCTTTTACTCAAAAAGAGAACTTTCTTTTTAAATTTTCCGACGCAAAAGGCGACGACGTTCGGCAAAAAGCACAAGCAGAAAACTTTATTTTTTTAAATGTCGATTATTTAATAATCAACCCTATCTCTCCCGATGGGTGGGAAAAGGTGTTGTACTCGGCACTGTCTAAAAAAATTCCTGTTTTTTTTGCGGGCGGCAATGTTAATGTTAGCGACCCCGAGCTTTATGCACAAACCGTGTTTTCCGACTATGAACAAGACGGCGAAAGTGCGGCAACATGGCTGCAAAAAGAGCTTTTAACAAACCAAAAGCTAAAAGAAAAAGACAAAATTAATGTTTTTAACATAACCGACAGCGACGTTTTTAAGTGCGAGCAACGCAGCCAAGGCTTTAAAAATGCTTTAGAAAAAACCGATAACATAGTATTTTATGAAGAGCACGGGCGTGGCACAGCTGACATTGCAAAACGTGCTGCAAACTATATTTTGGCAGACCACGAAAACATTGATGTGATTATTTGCCAAAGCGATGCAATGCTGCCGGGTATTGCCGAAGCACTTGCCGCTGCAGGTATTACAACCGGCGAAAACGGCGACACAATTTTAATCTCTTACGACGGCACGCAAAAAGCTTTTGAAATGCTTATTGACGGCACACTTAATGTAAGCATTGAAAAAACACCCGATTATACCGCAGTTATTAAAAAATCTATCGAACAGCTTTTGCAAGACCCGCAGGCAAAACTTGAAAAATCCGTGCTGCTTAGCGACAATATGTTTTTGCCCGCCACCGCCGAGATTGACAGCGTTGGAAGATGGTATTGATTTTAAGTTAAATTTATTTTAAACACAAAGCAACCCCTCGGTAAAAAATCGAGGGGTTATTTTTTTACTCCTTCCGTCAAGGCTTACGCCTTGCCACCTCCCTCTGAGAGGGAGGCTTTGGGGTGCACTCAAAAAGCGAGCGAAAAAGTCTCACTGCTTCAAGGAGCAAGGCACAAGATACAAGAATCAAGATTTAGCGGCTATGCCGCTACTTGCAAAATGTTTCATTTTGCAAAGAGGAGCAACCAACCGCAAAGCGTAGCTTTTTGTGCTTGCACAAAAACAAGCTCAAAAGGGCGAGTTGCGACGAGCATTCTGCATTATTATTTCTTATTTCTTATTTCTTTTTCACTCCACACTTTTCATCGACTCTACCATATCTATTTTATTAATAAGCCGAATGGTAAACAAGTTGATGATAAGCGAAAACGCAAAAGTTAGTGCAGTTGCAATAAAATAGGTGGCAACGTGTATTACCCTGCCGAACATAACCTCGTCAACCTCGGAGGTTTGAATAATGAACATACACAGAAAATAGCCGATGCCCAGCCCGCAAAGTGTGCCGATGACTGTTAAAACTATATTTTCTCGGTAGAGGTACATACAGCTCTCCCATGGTTTAAAGCCCATTACCTTTAGTGTGGCGATTTCTTTTCGCCGCTCGTCGAGGTTAATGTTAATAAGGCTGAACATTACAATAGCCAGCAAAAACGCCGCCGAGCTTATTAGAACATAAACCACCGAGTCAAGCGAACTGAGCATGCTGTCAAAATTATCTACAATTGCGGTGTTGTCAACCACCTCGGTAACGCCGTCGGTTTGCAGCATAAGTCTTGTAAAATCGTCAACCGCCGTGGGCGAAGTGTCGGCAAGCTGGAGGATAATTGAACTCTCGGCGGGCATATTGCCGTAAATTTGCCTGTAGGTATTTTGCGTCATAAACATATAGTTAGAGTAATAATTCTCTGCCGCCTGCCCTGCCGTGGCGGTATATTTGCGGTGGTCGCCGTCGTAAAATACTACCTTTTCGCCCGGGGTAACCTGCAAATTTTTCATCAGCTTTTCGGTTAAAATCACCGTGCCGTCTTCAAGGGGGATGTGCTCCCCCGTCTCCCGAACATTTAAGTTATAAAACTTTTCAAAGCTATCGCCCAGCGGCACAATAACCTTGGCTGTGTAGGTTTTGTCGGGGCTTTCAACATCCACATTTTCCATATGTGCGGGCAAAATACGCTCGACGTTTTGGTTGGCGTTAAGCTTGTTTTTAATGCCCTCAATTTCGTAAGGCAAAGCATCGCTTTTTTCTTGCACAATAGTGCTGTAGGTATGAATCCGCCCGAATTGGTTGGGTATTATGTCGGTTATAGAATCACGCAGACCAAAGCCAGTGAGCAGCAATGCCGTGCTGCCGGCAATGCCCAAAACAGTCATAAAAAAGCGTTTTTTGTACCTAAAAACATTCCTAAACATTACTTTGTGAGAGAATTTCAGGCGTTTCCAGATAAACCCGATTTTCTCTAAAAAGATTTTTTTGCCCAGCTTTGGTGCTTTTGGACGCATAAGGCTTGCAGGCTGACCACGCAGCTCGCTTTGGCACACAAGGTACGCCGGTATTACAGCTGCCGCAAAAGCCGCCGCACACGCCCACAGCGAAATTGCCCAGTTGACGGGCAGCAGGGGGTTTGGCAAACTATACATAATACGGTAGGCATTGTAAATTACCGCCGGGAAAAATGTCGTGCCGAAAATCACGCCCCCCACCGTGCCCACAAGGGTTGCCGCCCCGGCATAAACAAGGTATTTTGCAGCTATGCTTTGCCTACGGTAGCCCAAAGCTTTATATAAACCGATGTTTGTACGGTTCTCTTCAACCAAACGTGTCATAATGGTCAGCGACACCAACGCCGCCACCAAAAAGAAAATCAGCGGGAATAAATTTGCAATTGCACTAATGCGGTTACAATTTTGCCTATAGCCCTCAAAGCCGGGGTTTTTTCGCCAATCTACGGTGTACCATGTGGCTTCGTCCAAATCTTGCAGGTCGGTTTGTGCCTTTGCAATTTCCTCATTCGCCTCGGCAATTTTTTCTTCTGCACCGGGCAGGTTTTTGTTATATTTACCCAGTGCATCCTCATATTTGGTTTTGGCTTCGGCAAGCTTACTTTCTTGCGTTTCAAGCTCATTTTTGCCGCTTTCGTACTTTTCTCTGCCGTCTATCAGTTCAAGCTCGCTGCTGTTAAGAGTTTTTTTGCCCTCTTCCAGCTTTTGCTCATTTGCGGCAATTTCGGCGGCAGCATCGTCAAGCTGCTTTTTGCCGTCATCACGCTTTTTTGTAAATTCGGCAAGCCCTTTTTCATACTCGCTAACGCCGTTGTTGTACTGCTGCCAACCGGCATCAAGCTGGGTTTTTGCCGTTGCCAATGCTTGTGCCTGTGCGTTTAGCTCTTGCTTTTTTTGCTCATACAATTCGGGCGGCAAAAGTGGTTTGCTTTGCTCCAGCTGCTCTTGTGCCGTTTGCAATGCTGCTGCGTTTGTGTCATATTGCCCTTGCTGGGCATCGAGCATTGTTTTCGAATTATCCAACTGTGCTTTTGAGTCATTTAGCTTTGTTTGTGCCGCTGCAATTTCGGTGTTATATTTTTCCTGCTGTGCGGCAAGCTCTGCCTTGCCGGCTTTAAGTTGTGCATCGCCGTCAATAATCTCTTGGCGTGCTTGTGTTAACTGTGCTTGCCCGTCTATCAGCTTTTGGTATGCCTCTTGCAGCTCTGCCCTGCCGTTTTCAATCTTTTCTTGCCCGTCATCAAGCTGCGTCTTGGCATCGTCAAGCTGTTTTTTTGCGTCGGCAAGTTCGTGCTCACCTTTCTCAACCTCGGCTTTTGCATCGGCAATTTTTGTGTTAGAGTCGCTGATTAACTGTGCAAACCTAATCGGGTTGCGTGCATCCCCTGCGGCTTCTACAGCATCGCCAAAGCTATTAATTTCGCTGTTATATTCATCCGAAAACAGCAGATTGCTCTTTGTGTCAACATCAACATAAATTTGCGTGTAAAATTCCTGCAAAAAATTTTCTTGCGGCAGCATAACAAAGCCGTCCAGCGTGCCCTTGCCCACTGTTGTGGTGCTGCGTTCAAACGAAATATACTCCAAATGCCGCACATAGCCCGTTATCACAAATTCGGTGCGGGCAAAATCCTCCTGTGCCGTGCCGTCCTCATTTAAAAGAGTTATGGTATCGCCCAAGCTAAAGGCATTGCTTTCGCTGTTAATAATTATGCTGTCGGTCATTTGCTCGTCAATCAAACATTCGTTGGGCTTTTGGGGCAGCCTGCCGGCAACAAGCACGGGACGGTTAAGCATATCGGAGTTTTCATCTTGGAGCTTGTTCATATCGAAAGAAAGTGCCTTAACAAGGTTGGTGGTTTTGCCATTGTCTATATAAACGTCGGCAAAATGCCCCAGCTCGAGCTGCTTTACGGCGGGGATTTTTTGCAAAGCCGCAATGTCGCCGTCGTCAAACCCTAAGGTAGACAGCAGCTTAACATCACTTGCGTTGTTTTGCTTAAAATATTCTTCCACAGTGTGCTGCATATCGGGTCCTGTTGAACGCAAGCCCACAAAAAACGCAACACCAACCGCTGTTATCAGCAAAATTGCAAAAAAACGACGCAACGATTTAAAGACAAGCCTATAGATGTCTTTTATCATTGCGGTTTTAAGTTTTTTGTTAGTTTTTTTCATTATTAAACCACCCCGTCAGGGCTAACGCCCTGCCACCCCTCCCCGGAGGGGAATATTCCCACTTTGAAGAGACTTTTAGCTCTTGTCTCTTGCGTCTTGCTCCTTGAATCGGAGGGGAACATTACCGTTTTGAAGAGACTTTTAGCTCTTCCTACCACTCTAACAAATCTATGGGCAGAGGGTTTTTATTAACCTCGCAGCTTTTAATTTTGCCCGAACGCACTTTAATAATTCTGTCGGCAATTTGCGTAATTGCAGTGTTATGTGTAATAAGCACAACGGTCATCCCTTTGGTTTTGCAGGTGTTATATAAAAGCTCTAAAACGGCTTTGCCTGTAACGTCGTCCAGTGCGCCGGTAGGTTCGTCGCAAAGCAAAAGCTTTGGGTTTTTTGCCAATGCTCTGGCGATAGAAACCCGCTGTTGCTCGCCGCCCGAAAGCTGTGCAGGGAAGTTTTTTGTGCGGTCGGCAAGCCCTACGTCCGCCAAAATTTCTTCGGCGTTTGCGGCATCTTTGCAAAGCTGAGATGCAAGCTCGACGTTCTCGACGGCTGTTAGGTTTTGAACCAAATTATAAAACTGGAACACAAACCCGACATCAAACCGCCTGTAGTTTGTAAGCTGCTTTGCACTTAGCCCGCTTATTTTTACGCCGTCTACCGTTACTCTGCCGCTGTCGCAGCTGTCCATCCCGCCCAAAATGTTTAAAACAGTTGTTTTGCCCGCACCCGAGGGACCAACCACAACTGCAAATTCGCCTTTTTCTATTGCAAAAGTAATACCGTCGGCGGCGTTAATTTCCACCGTGCCCATTTTGTAAGTTTTTACAACATTGTCAAACTCAACATAAGCTTTTTTTGCCATTTTTATGCCCATTGCCTTTCGGTTTTTACAGCCGTTATTCTATAAGATAATTATAACACTATTTGAAAATTTTAACAACAAAAATTTGTAAAAATTTTTCTGCATTCTGCGTTTTTATTTGTTATTTATTATACTGTTTAGTCAACCCTAAACTGCCTGATGTGAAGAATTTGGCGAACCGCAAACGGCTTAAAATGGCGGTTTTAAAGTGTATTTATAATTTTTTGAAAAATATTTGAATTTTTTTAAAAAAACACTTGACATTCTGCTGCGGCTTTGATATAATAATCAAGTCGTCAAGTTAATTGCGATTAGTTGGTGTTGATGACGCAGGGGGTCCACCCGTTCCCATTCCGAACACGGTAGTTAAGCCCTGTAGTGCCGAAGATACTTGGCTGGTGACGGCCCGGGAAAATAGGAAGATGCCAACAT
>JAISII010000047.1 GCA_031262125.1 Oscillospiraceae bacterium
ATATTTGTATTGTTCATTGTTCATTATTAATTAGGGCACAGCCCGACTTCATTTTTCATTATAATCATTTCTAGTTCAATAATTTTCCCTCAGTTACAAGCATCAATAAACAACAGACAAGCAAGCGGCTAATGCCGCTTGTTTTTATGCCACTTAAATTTATAATCAAACCCCCGCACCTTGCCGCCGTAAAAAGCAGTTTGGTGCGGGGTTGATTTTTTTTAATGTGCAAAATTTAGTTTTTGTGAATTTGGTTGAAATTCATGTTTAATTTTGATATACTGAGAGAAAGATTAATAAGGGGCTTATATTATGGATAACAACAATTTAAAAATATTTGAAGATAAACGCATTAGAACCGCTTGGGATGAGGAAAACGAAAAGTGGTACTTTTCTATTGTGGATGTGGTCGCTGTGTTGACTGATACTGACCGACCGAGAAAGTATTGGAGCGACCTAAAAGCAAAGCTAATTGCTGAAGGTAGCGAACTGTCCGAAAAAATCGGACAGTTGAAAATGATTGCGGAAGACGGCAAAAAGAGACTTACCGATGTTGGCGACACTGAACAGATTTTGCGTTTAATTCAGTCTATACCATCACCAAAGGCAGAGCCGTTTAAAATGTGGCTGGCACAGGTGGGCAGCGAACGCATTGATGAAACAATCGACCCGGAGCTTGCCATAGACCGTGCTTTGGAAACATATTTAAGAAAAGGCTACAGCCGAGAGTGGATAAACCAAAGGCTGCAAGCGTTGCAAGTACGTAAAGAATTAACAGACGAATGGCAAAATAGGGGAGTGCAAAAAGGCAAAGAGTATGCCATTTTAACCGATGAAATAACCCGAGCTTGGTCGGGTCTTTCTACTCGTCAATACAAAAATAAAAAGGGTTTAACTAAAGAAAATTTGCGGGATAATATGAGTACGCTCGAGCTCGTTTTAAATATGCTTGCCGAAGCTACAACAACCGAGATTTCAAAGGAAGAAGTACCACAAACTTTTGTTGAGAATTTAGAGGTTGCAAAACGTGGCGGCAGCGTTGCCGGAACGGCGAGAAAAGCAGTAGAAGAACAAACAGGAAAGCCGGTTATAACTTCAAAGAATGCTGTTGATTTCAGTAATCTTATTTTAGATGTTTTGGATGATGACAGCTGAACAAATAACCCTTTACCAATAATACAAATCAAAACCCCCGCACTTTGCTGCCTTAAAAAGCAGTTTGGTGCGGGGGTTGATTTTTTTGATTGTTGAGATTAAGTTTAAAAAAACATAAAATACGAAAGTTTATTATTCTTCTTGTTCAAGCTCGGCAAGCATAAGTTTTTCGATATGTAGAACATCGGGGGAGGTGGGTGTGAAGCGTACACCATTTCGTAACAGCGTAACAACCCTACTGGCGATATCGCTTAATTCGTTCAGTAGTTTGGGGTAGGTAATTGCAATATTTCTCCCTTTTACTTTGTATGGAGCAACAATATACTTATCAATTACAGGGAACATATCTGAGAAAACTAAAGCTTGTTTTTTGCCGTTTACAGTAACAATTTTTATGGTTTGCACAAAATTTCTTCTTTTGATTTGCTTTTGCATTATTGCCTCATATTTTTCGATTTTGCTGCTGCAAGGAACCATCCAAAATAGATTTGTATTAGGTTCTTTAAAAATGTAAAAATGAGGGCGTTTAGTTTTTTCGTAATTCTTACGCAAAAATGGTTCAATTACTAATTCATAAAACTCATCAGAAATAAAATATTCTGTTCCAATATCAGGAATCATAAACGATTACCCTTTCTTAAAAAATAAGCCCTCAAAAAAAGAGGGCTTAAGGTCTTGTTCACGGCAAATTATTTTACTCGCATTGCCGTTTGCGAGATTCGTTTTCATGGTAAATTATTTTACTCGCACTACCATTGGCGAGATTCGTTTTCATAGTAAATTATTTTACTTGCACTACTATTGGCAAGATACTTGAGGGTAAATACCCTACGCTTATTATTATACGCAAAAATATTAAAAAGTCAAGCAAAAATAGCAAAAATACGTGTAAAATTTTTCCAATATTGCGTAATATTACTGCTAACTTACAAACACCCGCATTCTTTAACCTTCAACGCATCGTCAACCGTCATAAACGGGCCGTCAACGCAGGTGATAAACCCGTTTTCGTTCGCACATTTGCCGCAAATGCCAACACCGCAGCTGGTGTGGTATTCAATTGCAACAACAATGTTTTTGTCGGCGGTAATTTCTTTTTCGATTCCATAGGTTTTTTCGAGCATCGGTTTGGGCCCGATGTTAATAAAAATTTGTGTTTTTGCACTGTTAAAGCTGTAGTTTTTTAAAGTTTCGGTAACATAGCCTTTTGTGCCGGATGAGCCGTCCTCAGTTGCAAAATTAAGTTCGCCTAATTTTTCAAAAAGATGCTTGTCAAAAATATCGTATTGCGTACGTCCGCCGAAGAAAAACCTCACAGTGTTGGTTTTGGCATATTGGCGTGCAATTTCGTAAGACGGGGCAATGCCCGAACCGCCGGCTACAAGGTTAATTTCGCAATCGGAATAATCCGGCAGTGCTTTGCCGTAAGGTCCACGCAGGTAAACGGTTTCACCGACTTTTAACGAGGTTAAAATGTTTGTAAAATAGCCCACGTTTTTAATAACAAACTCACGTTGCTCGGCGTTATATAGTGCAAAGGGTTTTTCGCCCTTTTGCGGGATGGTTAAAAAGTAAAATTTTGCAGCGGTAGAATTTTCTTTGTCTTGCTCCCAATTTTGCCAAGGCGAGAGTTTTATGCGGTTTAAACCGTCGGTGATTTCGTCGTTTGCCTCAATGGTGCAGCGTTGGTAATCCATATTTGTAACGGGGGGCAAAACGGCGGTGGTTGTGCCGTTAATCAAGTCGTACTCAAGGGCGTTAAGGTATTGGTCTGCTTGTTGCGTTGTCAGCCCGGTGAGGGAACTGCCGATACCGAAAAAGTCAGCACCAACTGTGTAATAATCCTCAATATCTCGTGCGGTAAAAATGCCGCCCATACCAATAATCGGGTTGCTGTAGCCAATACTTTGGCAAATATCGTTTAACGCTTTAATTCCCAAGGGGCGAATGGCTTCGCCCGAAAGTCCGCCCGCAGCATTGGCAAGCAAGGGGGAGCCGTCAAGCAAAAACAGCCCGGGTCCGATAGTGTTTGTTACGGTTATGCCGTATGCACCGTTTGCCATAGCGGCAGCTGCGGTTTTTGCAACTTGTGGTATGCTGCCGGAAATTTTTACAAATACAGGTATGTCAAACTCGGACGAGATTTTTTTTGTAATTTGCTCAACCAAGTTAATATCGCTGCCCAATTGCAAACCATAGCCGCTTGCATGCGGGCAAGACATATTAAGCTCAAAACCGTCGGCATAGGGGGCAAGAGCAGCCGCCGCTTTATAAAAACTCTCAACATCGCCGCCAAAGATAGATACCAGCAAGAACTTGTCCTGCGGGACGGTTATTTGCGAAAGCTCTTTGGCAAAAACCTCTGCACCGGGGTTTGCAAGCCCAACTGCGTTGGTGTAAGAGTTCTCGGAATACTTAGCATAGAGAGGTTCTTTATAGCCCGCTTTCGGGGTAAAGCTTATGCTTTTTGTTGTAACAATGCCAACGGCATCAATGCTAAAATAACGCTCAACAGCCTTTGCCGAGGCACACCTAACCCCCGAGGGTATGCACATACGCCCCCGTATTTTTTTCTTGCCGAGGGTTACTTCTTTAAAAAAATTACTATTTTTCAGTTTCTGCAAATTCTTCATACAATAATTGCTCCTGTTTATATTATTGTATAAATATTATCATAATTTTTTGCCTTTTGCAATTGCTTTTTTTATTAGGAATTTTTTAAAATTTAAAAACAATTTTTTTTGCACAGCTTTGGGGCGAGTACTCCATTTGTTCGATTATGCCGTTTTCTATAAAATACTTAAAAGGCTGGGGCTTGGGGCGTTGCTCAAATGTTTCTATAACGCAAAGCTTAATTTTCATTTTTTCGGGGATTATACTTTTAATATATACGCTTACCTTTTGCCCGGACAAAATTCCGTCCGAAGGTTCGGACAATCCCGACAAATTTGGCGTAAGCTCTATAAAAGTGCCGTAGCTTTCCACATAGCGGGCAATGCCGGGCACAGTTTGCCCAACAAAAAAGTCGGCGGCGTTTTCCTCCCATGTGCCTAAAAGCTCTTTGTGGGTTAGGGTTATGCGTCCGTTAATAACCGATTTTATAACCGCACGTATTCTGTCGCCGGGGGTAAAACGCTCCCGTGGGTGCTCAATCCGAGAAACCGAAATGCAGTCAATAGGCATCAGTGCAATGTTGCCGCAGCCAATGTCGGCAAAAGCACCAAAGCTCTCAAGGTGCGTAATTTTTGCATCTGTAATATAGCCCGGCACAAGTGCGTTTATGTAGTTTTTCCACGCAAGCTCTTGTGCCTTTGCTCGAGATAGTATAATAACCGGCTTGCCGCCGTCATCGCTTTCTTCTGCTTGCTCCACAACAAAGCACACAGGGTGGTTAACACGGCTAATTACCGCAATATCCCGCACTGTGCCTTCTTTAATGCCCAAAGCGGCTTCTTCCCGGGGGATTAACCCTTTTGCAAAACCAAAATCTACAATCAGGTTGTGCTCTAAATCGCACAATACGGCGGTAGCTTCCAAAATTTTATTCTCTAACTTTGCTTTTTGCAGCCCAAAAAGGCTTTGAGTATATATTTTGTTTGTGTCTGTTGTTATTCTGTAGCCTTCGGGGCAATACTCGTTCATTTGTGTTTTCATTCCTTTAACTTTATAAATTCGCAGTTTAAGTTTGAATAAAATTCAAACTTAAAATTTATATTCGCCGTGCAGACTGCAAAAAGGCAGTTGCACGATGCGTAAAAAATGTGTTATAAAAATGTATGAAAACGCTTTGCAAAATATACACCGTAAGTTATTGCAATTTTTGGTAACTTGGTGTATAATTCATATGTTATTTGGATTTTATACGCAAAAGCTGCCGCATTTTGGCGGTGTGCTTTTTTTAGGAGGACGTAAATGGCAAAAGGTGCTTTGATATCGCTGCGTGATATCTTTGTAGAATTTGACGGAGAAACCATACTTAACAGTATTAATTTAGAGATTAAAAATAAAGAGTTTGTAACACTGCTTGGCCCCTCGGGCTGCGGCAAAACAACAACCCTGCGTATTATTGCCGGGTTTTTAGAGCCGAACAGCGGTGAAGTTTTTTTTGACGGAGAAAAAATAAACGGTTTGCCGCCGCACAAACGCAATGTTAACACCGTTTTTCAAAAATATGCACTTTTTCCGCATCTTAATGTTTTTGAAAACGTGGCTTTTGGCTTGCACTTAAAAAAACTGCCAAAAAAAGAAATCGAGCAAAAGGTTAAAGAAATGTTAGCCGTGGTTGATATGAAGGGCTACGAAAAACGCCCTGTCAGCAAGCTCTCGGGCGGGCAGCAGCAGCGTGTGGCAATTGCACGGGCTTTGGTTTGCGACCCTGCAGTGCTGCTTTTGGATGAACCATTGGGTGCACTTGATTTAAAACTGCGTAAGGATATGCAAATCGAGCTTAAGCAAATTCAGCAAAAAACCAAAAAAACTTTTATATATGTAACACACGACCAAGAAGAAGCCCTTACAATGAGCGACACGGTTGTGGTTATGAACAACGGCAAAATCGAGCAAATCGGCTCTCCGATAGATATTTATAACGAACCCGACAATGCCTTTGTTGCCGATTTTATTGGCGAAGCAAACATTATAAACGGCACAATGCTTACCGACTATAGGGTTAAGCTTTTGGGCACCGAGCTTGAATGCAGCGACACGGGTTTTGAAAAAAACCAGCCTGTCGATGTGGTTATCCGCCCGGAGGATGTTGAAATTTTGCCGCCTGACGATGCACCGCTAAAGGGCAAGGTTACCGATGTTGTGTTTAAGGGCGTGCATTACGAAATGCAGGTTAAATGCAAAAACTGCCTGTGGCTGATACACTCCACAAAATGCAGTAAAAAGGGCGAAACCGTTGGTATGTATGTAACTCCCGACAATATTCATATTATGAAAAAGCTGTTTAAAACCGCAAACAACGAGTTTGAAACAGTTGTACTTGCCTGCGACGAAGAAGCAAACAATATTACGATTGATATTGAAGGCAAAAGCATTGCAGTGCAAGGGCAGTGCTACCCGCAGGGCACACAGCTTAAAGTTGTTTTGCCGCCGTCGGGTATTTATATTGCGGGCGACGGCAACGGCGACCTTAACGAAACTTACATCGAATCTGTAATTTACAAAGGCGAGTATAATGAAATTATCGTCGAATCCGACGAGCATAAGTGGCTTATGCAAAGCTATCAGGACGAGCAGGTTGCAACCTATGTGCCAATTTGCTTTGATTTTACCGATGCAACCTTCGAGCCGATAAAAGGGGGAGAAGCGGATGAAATCTAAAAAGCCCGCAACGCCCTATTTGTTTTGGATGGTGCTTTTTACGCTTGTGCCGTTTTTGATGATTTGCTATTATGCAGTTACCGATAATGCAGGCAATTTAAGCTTAAAGCCGCTCTCCGACGTTGTTTTTTACAGGGAAGTTTATTTTAATTCTTTCATTGTAGCGGTTGTGTCTACTGCAATTTGCCTTGTGCTTGCATACCCGCTGAGCTATATGCTCTCTCGGGCACGCAAAAGCTCGCAACGGCTTGGCGTTATGCTGCTTATGCTGCCGATGTGGATGAATTTTCTGCTGCGAATTTACGGCTGGATGGTTTTGCTGCAAAATAATGGTCCTATCGACACCGCATTGTCGCTTTTCGGGCTGGATATTCCGCTTATCGGCAACCGTGGTGCGGTAATTTTGGGTATGGTTTATGAGTACCTGCCCTTTATGGTTTTGCCTATATATACCGTTATGGGCAAAATCGACGGCAGCTTGGTAGAAGCGGCATCCGACCTTGGTGCAAACCGCCTTAATGTTTTTAAAAAAGTAATTCTGCCGTTGTCCGTCCCGGGGATAATATCGGGTGTTACAATGGTATTTGTGCCGTCGGCAAGCACGTTTTTGGTTGCACAATACCTCGGCAGCCCCGACGATTTGATGATTGGCGATGTTATCGAGAAAATTTTCATTTCCGATTTCCATACCGGTTCGGCGTTAAGCTTGGTGCTTATGCTGGTTATTGTGGTTTTTCTTATAATAATGAACAAGTTTGGCGACGAGGAAGCACTTGGGGTGTAAAAACGAGAAAAAAGAGGTGAGCGTATGCCTTATTACAATATAATAGCCGGGGTTAACGGGGTTGGCAAATCTTCGTTTTCGGGTGCGGTTATACCGTCCAACCCGAAGCTTTTCGGCAAAGTAATTGATGTTGACAAATTGGCGAGTGAG
>JAISII010000056.1 GCA_031262125.1 Oscillospiraceae bacterium
ATTTATGATACTATGCAGTATATTAAATGCGATGTTTCTACTATTTGTATTGGTTTGGCTGCAAGTATGGGTGCATTTCTGCTTTCGGCAGGGGCAAAGGGCAAACGCCTTGCATTGCCGAACGCCGATATTATGATACATCAACCCTTGGGCGGTGTAAAAGGGCAGGCAACCGATATTGAGATACACACCAACCACATTTTGCGTACCAAAAAGAAGCTGAACGAAATTCTTGCCAAAAACACCGGCAAGCCATACGAGGTTTTGGCTCAAGACACCGAGCGTGATAACTTTATGACAGCACAGGAAGCTATGGATTATGGTCTTATAGACAGAGTTATTGAGTTCCGTTCATAATTTTGTTTTTTGCAAAGTGCAAGGTTAAAATCAACTTTTAAAGTTATAGGTATATAATAATTAAGAAAAGGCTAAAAACGAAAAAAAGACGTTAAAGTTTAAATAAATTAAACTTTAACAATTTATATTCGCCGTGCAGTTCTGCCTACGGCAGACGCACGATGCGTAATGACACATTAGCTTTCGGCTCACAGGGCTTGTGTGTAATTCATATATTTTTGTGAGCCTGAAAGGCTAATGGTCATATAAATGCCAAACAAAAGTGATAAAACAAATATCTATTGCTCGTTTTGCGGCAAACCGCAAGAGATGGTTAACAAGCTTGTGCGTGGCAAAGGCGTGTTTATTTGCGACCAATGTATCGAGCTGTGTGTAACAATGCTTGAGGACGACGATGTTTTTCGTCCGTCTGCTTCTTCTGCACGGCAAACAAAGCAAACACCTCTTAACGATGCACCGATTGTGCTTAAACCCGTTGACATTAAAGCCGTGCTGGATGATTATGTTATAGGGCAAGACGATGCCAAAAAAACCTTGGCTGTTGCTGTTTATAATCACTATAAACGTGTTTTTAACGACGACGACGATGTGGATTTTGTAAAAAGCAACATTTTGCTTTTGGGCCCCACAGGTGTGGGCAAAACATTGCTTGCACAAACGCTGGCTAAAACTCTTGATGTACCCTTTGCAATTGCCGATGCAACAACCCTAACCGAGGCAGGCTATGTTGGCGAGGATGTTGAAAACATTCTGCTGCGGCTTATTCAGGCTGCCGATTACGACATTAAAAAAGCAGAGTGCGGCATAATTTATATCGACGAAATCGATAAAATCACACGCAAGTCCGAAAACACATCCATCACCCGTGATGTCAGCGGTGAGGGTGTGCAGCAAGCTTTGCTTAAAATTATCGAGGGCACTGTTTCTAACGTGCCGCCCCAAGGTGGCCGCAAACACCCGCAGCAAGAGTTTTTGCAAATTGACACAAAGAATATTCTGTTTATTTGCGGCGGTGCTTTTGACGGAATTGAAAAAGCAGTAGAAAAACGCCTTAGTTCGTCTTCGCTGGGGTTTGAAGCCAATGTTATTAACAAAAAAGAGCTTTCTAAAACCCACTGGATGAGCCAAGTTGTTGCCCACGATTTAGTAAAATTCGGCATTATTCCCGAGCTTGTAGGGCGGTTGCCTGTTATTGCAAGCCTAACCGACCTTGACGAGCAAGCGCTTGTTCGCATTTTGTCCGAACCGAAAAATTCGATATTAAAGCAATATACCAAGCTTTTTGAGCTTGACGATGTTGAGCTTGTGCTGGAGGATTCGGCACTGGCGGCAATTGCAAAAAAAGCAACCGAGCAATCAACCGGGGCACGTGGCTTGCGTGGTATTATGGAAGATTTGCTTACCGATTTAATGTTCGAAACCCCGTCGGATGAAACTATTAAAAAAATTATAATAAACGGCGATGTTGTAAACAAAACCGCAAAACCTGTTGTGCAACACTATGGCAAACGCCGCAAACACGAGTCGCTTGAAATTGATTCTATTATTAAAAAAGAAGAAAATTTAGAGCACGACACAGCGTCTTAAGCTCTGCACAAGAGCAATTTCCCCATTATGGCGGGGCGATAAAATTTTAAATTTTGTTGTTCCCTTGTAATTTTTGCAAGGGAACAAAGCAATTTTATACTAAATCTGCTTTAGTATACATAAGGCTGCGGCAACGCAGTAAAGGTAATTAAAACTATGCAAAATTATTTTTTAAAAACGTGCAAAATCCCCGTGCTGCCGTTGCGTGGGCTTGTAGTCTTCCCGCAAATGGTGCTGCACTTTGATGTTACAAGAAGAAAATCTGTAACGGCGGTTAATCGAGCTATGGATAGCGACCGCCTGATTTTTCTGTGCTCGCAAACAAACCCCGAGGTTAACGACCCCGGACCCGATGATTTGTTTGATGTAGGCGTAGTAGGCAGAATTAAGCAAACCTTAAAGCAGCCCGGCAACACAGTAAGAATTGTGGTAGAAGGTGTGCAGCGTGCAAGGGTTGCGGCATATTGCCAAACCAAACCCTATGCCGTGGCAGAGGTTGATGTTTTTGAGGAATCTGCCGAACCGCCGGAGCCGTCGCAGTTTGCACTAATGCGTGTTGTAAGAAAATCGTTCGAGAACTACTTAAGTATCTTCCGCAAAACGCCGCCGGATATTTTGTTTAAAATAGGCGAGTGCAAATACCCCGGTGAATTGGCCGACTTTATTTGCGGCAATATTCCGTTTGAGTTTAGGCAAAAGCAAGAGCTTTTGGAAGAATTTGACCCCAACGAACGCTTAGAGCGGCTGTTTAGTGTTTTGAATACCGAAATCTTCCTCAGCCGTTTGGAGCATGACATTTATGAAAAAGCTCAGGAGCAAATTGACCAAAACCAGCGGGAATATTTTCTGCGTGAGCAGGTAAAGGCAATACAGGAAGAGCTGGGCGAGGAAGAAGACCCCACGCAGGAAGCCGACACATACCGCAAGCAAATTTTAAAGCTTGCACTAAATAAAGAAGCCGAAAAGGTGCTGCTAAAAGAATGTGATAAGCTTGAAAAAGCACCCTACGGCAGCCACGAGGTCGGCATTATCCGCACATATCTGGACACCTGCTTAGAACTGCCGTGGAATACATACAGCAAAATTAAGCTGGATATTGAAAAAATACGCAAGGTGCTGGACAAGCAGCATTATGGGCTGCAAAAGGTTAAGGATTTAATAATCGAGCAGCTTGCAGTGGCAAAGCTTGCACCAAAGGGCAAGGGGCAAATTCTATGTTTGGTTGGCCCGCCAGGTGTGGGCAAAACCTCAATTGCACAGTCAATTGCCGGTGCGGTCAACCGCAAAGCCCAACGCATTGCTTTGGGCGGAGTTCGGGACGAAGCTGAAATAAGAGGGCACAGGCGTACCTATGTGGGTGCAATGCCGGGGAGATTAATTTCGGCAATCAAGCGTGCAGGCACATCTAACCCGTTGCTGATTTTAGATGAAATTGACAAGCTTGCAGCCGACTTTAGGGGCGACCCCACGTCTGCATTGTTAGAGGTGCTTGACAGTGAGCAAAACCACGCTTTTTACGACCATTATTTAGATATTCCCTACGATTTAACACAGGTTATGTTTATTGCAACGGCAAACGATTACTCGATGATTCCCGCTCCGCTGCGTGACAGAATGGACATTATAGAAATTGAAAGCTATACCCGAGAAGAAAAGTTTAATATTGCAAAAAAACACCTTGTGCCAAAGCAGCTTAAAAACTGCGGGCTTACCGCCAAAACCTTTAAAATCGACGACAGCGGAATATATGCCCTTATTGATTTTTATACCCGTGAGGCAGGCGTGCGTGCTTTGGAACGCAAGTTGATTTCGGTTATGAGGAAATCGGCGGTAAAACTTGTTAACGGTGAGGTTGCAAGTGTTAAACTTAAAGGCGAAGATTTAGAGAACCTGCTGGGACCAAAACGCTATTTAAAAGATAATTTGAGTGAAAGCGACCAAGTTGGAGTTGTAAACGGGCTTGCATGGACATCGGTTGGGGGAGAACTGCTGCCGATTGAAGTTGCGGTAATGCTCGGCACCGGCAAGCTGGAGCTTACAGGCAGTTTGGGAGATGTGATGAAGGAATCGGCTAAAACCGCTGTTTCGTGCATTCGCAGCTATTCATCGGTTTTGGGCATAGACGGCGATTTTTATAAAAACACCGATATCCACATCCATGCCCCCGAGGGTGCAGTGCCGAAGGACGGTCCGTCTGCGGGCATTGCAATGGCAACCGCAATCTATTCGGCGTTGTCGCACAACCCCATAAGCAAAGATGTTGCAATGACGGGCGAAATTACCCTGCGTGGGCGTGTTTTGCCAATTGGGGGCTTAAAAGAAAAGAGCATTGCCGCCTATAAAAACGGCATAAAAACCGTAATAATCCCAAACGAGAACAACCGTGATTTGTATTATGTTGACAAAACGGTAAAAGAGCAACTGAATTATATCCCTGTTAAGCACATTTTTGAGGTGCTTAAACTTGCCGTACCGAATTTTTCCGAATTTGCACCCGACGACGAGACGCAAACCGCTGAGTTTGAACAAGAAGCGATTGAAAAAACTCCGCTAATGCCCGGCAAACCGTCAGGCTATCATACTCCGGCGATAAGGGTTTAACTCAAACTAAACAATATACAAAATGTATATTATTAAAGTAATTTAAGGATTTTATTGTGAACTTAAACAAAATTGATTTTAAATTTGCGGCGGGAACATCCTCGCAATTGCCGCAAAGCACCTTGCCCGAGGTTGTGTTTTCGGGCAGGTCTAATGTAGGGAAATCCAGCCTTATAAACAAACTGTGCAACCGCAAGGCACTTGCAAGGGTTAGTGCCAGCCCGGGCAAAACGGCGACAATAAACTTTTTTTCGGACGATGAATTTTACCTTGTAGACTTGCCGGGTTATGGCTATGCAAAGGTGTCGCACAGCGAAAAAAAGCGTTGGGCAGAGCTTGTGGAGGGCTATTTTGCACAAACCCGAAGCATTGCACTGGTGGTGCAAATAATCGACACAAGGCACAAGCCCTCGCAGCAGGATATGCAAATGCTAAGCTTTTTGGAGCAATCGGGTTTGCCGTATATTACGGTGCTTACAAAAAAAGACAAGCTTAACAAAACTCAGCTTGCCGCACGCTTAAGTGAGCTTGAAGAAGAGCTTGACGGCTTGCAGCACAACAAGCTTTTCCCGTTTTCTGCCCTTAGCGGAGAGGGAAAAGACGAAATTTTAGAATATATACAAACTGTATTAAATGAGTTTGAAAACTAAAGTATAAAGTAATTAAGGAGAAACAAAACTATGTGGGTTAACGACACGTTAAATGTTAATGAAAAAGGGCACCTTACCATTGGTGGGGTGGATTGCACCGAGCTTGCAAAAGAGTACGGTACACCGCTTTATGTTATGGATGAAGACGTTATTGTGCAGGCGTGCCGCAGCTATAAAAAGTCGTTTGAAAAGTATTACAATGGCAAGGGGTTGCCCCTTTTTGCAAGCAAGGCTTTTTGCTGCAAAGAGATGTACCGCATTTTGGCACAAGAGGGCTTGGGTGCTGATGTTGTTTCGGGCGGAGAGTTGTATACCGCTTTGAGCGTTGGCTTCCCGGCGGAGAATTTGCATTTGCACGGCAACAATAAAAAGCCCGAAGAAGTAAAGCTTGCCCTGCAAAACGGGGTAGGGAAGATTGTAATCGACAACTTCCCCGAACTTGAAATGGTTGACCAAATTGCCGCAAAGCTTAACAAAACAGCACATATTTCTATTAGGGTTAAGCCCGGCGTAGATGCCCACACCCACGATTTTATTAAAACCGGCAAGATTGACAGCAAGTTTGGCTTTGCACTGGAAACGGGTGAGGCTTTTAAAGCGGTTGAGCAGGCGTTGCTTTGCAAAAACCTTGTTTTAGACGAGCTGCACTGCCACATAGGCTCGCAAATTCTCGACACCGAGCCGTTTGTTACCACTGCCGAGATTATGCTGGACTTTATTTATGAGATTCAGACTAAGTTTAATTATAAAATAACGCAGCTTAATTTGGGCGGCGGCTTTGGCATTAACTATAAGCAGGAGGATAACCGCCCGCCGTTTGACAGCTATATGGAGGCTGTATCTGCCGCTTTGCAGGCAAAGGCAAGTGCATTAAACATTGTTGTTCCTTACATATTCATCGAGCCGGGGCGTTCAATCGTCGGCGAATCGGGCATAAACCTCTATACCATTGGTGCAATTAAAGAAATACCGGGTATTCGCACCTATGTTTCGGTTGACGGCAGTATGGCAGACAACATTCGCCCGGCACTTTACGGTGCAGAATATACCGTAGTTAATGCCACGCAAGCCGCAAATTCTGCGGATTTTAAAGCTACAATTTCGGGCAAAACCTGCGAGACCGATACCTTGCAGGAGAATACCCTAATTGCCAAACCTGCCGTCGGCGACATTTTGGCGTTTTTGTCCACCGGGGCATATACGCAGTCTATGGCAAGCAATTATAATCGCACTCCTCGCCCGCCTGTTATTATGGTTAAAGACGGCAAAACCCGTGTTGTTGTAAAAGGCGAAACTTATGAGGATTTGCTGAAGCTTGATGTTTAAGCTGTGTAAGTTTATTAAAATTAAAATATGAAAATTTCGATATGAAAAATGCATTATACTAACATTTGAGAAAAGCTGATTTTTACAAAGCAAAGACTTGCTTTTTTGCCGGTGTTAGTATAATATTCGGGGGTGTAGCTCAGTTGGAAGAGCGTACGGTTCGCATCCGTAAGGTCGAGAGTTCGAATCTCTTCATCTCCACCACGTCGCAACTCGCCCTTTTGGCTTGTTTTTGTGCTTTGCACAAAAAGCTACGCTTTACGGGCGGTTGCTCCTTTCCCCAAACGCAAAGCGTTCGGGGACCCCATTAGCCGCCCTTGGGGTCGGCAATGAAGAATGAAAAATGATAAATAGTGAATGATGAATTAATTTTACGGGAAGTAAGCGGCACTTTTTGTATTTATCACTAATCATTCATCATTAATCATTTTTCATTATAAATGTGGTTGTTTAGGAGGCAAAATGCGTATATTTGTCATTCATTCATTTAGCGATGTTCAAAGGGTTGATGAGATTGTTTCTCATATTCAGCAGCAATGCTTTAATGTGTCTATACTGAGGCTTGAAAATGATAGACAGTATTGGAAATCGATATCTAAATCGTTTATAAAGAGCAGCGATGCAATTCTTGTATGCGTTGGAGAAAAAACGCATCTTAGTACTAATATAGAATGGGAAGTAAACGAGGCGAAACGATTAGGACGCATTATTTATGTTATGAGACTGGCAGAAAATAATCAAGTTCCGTGTTCGCTATTTGGAAAGGACGAATTCTCCGGTGAAAAGATTCCTCTTTTTACATATAAATGTGAGATTGATTTTATACATGAAATGAATGGCTATGTTAATAATGAATATTTGCGTACTATTCTGTATCCTTCAGGTTTTGAAAGGGAAAAAGATCCCACACTTCTTGAACAATATAAACTAATGCTTGGCACATCGGAAACCCTTATTTCTCGGAGACAAGCACAAAACAACATATATGTCGCTATCAATAGTATTCTTCTTCCGGCAATAAGTGCATTGGTTATTCTTAAAGAATTACTTTTCTTTGTTTTATCTTTTGCACTCGCCTTAGTTGGGATTATTATTTGCGTGTCTTGGGTGAACACGATTATAGCATATGGACAACTTAATTCGGCGAAATTTGATGTTATTAATGAGTTGGAAAAGAAACTCGCCGCTTCGGTTTTTGATGCTGAATGGTCTGCACTCTCAAGAAAGTTCCAAAAGAAAAAATACAAATCTTTTACTGAACGTGAGAAAACAGTTCCGAAACTTTTTGCAATTATCTATGCGATGTTGTGCATAGTGTCTTTAGTTTTGTCATTTGTTTGGAAACTTTGGGGCTAAGCTTATCATCGCTTCATCTTTTTATATTCATCGTGCTGTGTGCTGCACCATTTGCAAACGCCTAAAACCTTTTTTTCGGAGGCTAACAGAGTTTTAAAGCCCGGCGGCATTTTAATTATCGGCGAACCATGGATGCCTGTGGTTGCCCGTCAATTTGCGGATTATATTGTTTCACCGCTGCTAAAAGCCGGGGATAACAAATTGTTTTCTCATAAACGGTTTAAGTCGCTTTTTATAAACAGCGGGTTTAAGATTGATAATGTTTACAAAAAAGGGTTTAAGCAGGTTGTCGCGGCGGCAAAAATTTAAACCGGCAGAAAATGCCACGCCGATGTTTATAACTTCGTTATGGACATAAGGATTTTTGTTGTTGCTTTATTTAAAAATCTACCCCCCGAAAGGCTAAAGGTCATAAAAATGCAGCTGGAACACATTGACCACGGTAACAACTTCGACTGGGTGTAAAACCTCCGAAAACTATGCCTCATACACAATCATTTTAGAACCCAACAATACATTTGCCATTTGCATCAATATGCTCTTCACACCCGTTACATATGTTCAGTTGACAACGTAAAATGCTTTTGATATAATTACTATATAAAAAAATGCTTTTTTGACGTTTTGTAAGATATAATATTATACTGAGAGGGGTTAGAAGAGTGAATCCCGTAAAATCGTTAATTGCACGTCATCAAAATAAAACTTTAAAAAATTTCTATAAAACTAAATATGGACAAATAATCAAGAGCTTTAAGGACAAACATAAAGGTAAGCGGTGCTTTGTTTTGGGGAACGGTCCAAGCCTGTCTGCTGCCGATTTAAACCGTTTGAAGAGTGCTGACGAAATTACATTTGCTACAAACAGGGTGTTTAAAATTTTTGAGCAGACCGATTGGCGACCGACCTACTATGTTAGTGAAGATGAGTTGATTTTGAAGGACACTCAGGCAGATGTTAACAAAATGAAGGCTTTTGCAAAATTTGTGCCTATTCAGTTAAAGTATTATCACGATATTAATATTGATGGTGCGGTTTATTTTAATTTGAATTATGACTCCGAAGACCGGTGCAAATATAACTTTTCGCCCGATTTTGCTGCAAAAGCCGAAGCTACCGGCACGGTTACAATAACTTGCTTGCAGCTTGCAGCATATATGGGGTTTAGCGAAATTTATCTTTTGGGAGTAGACCATAATTTTAGTAAAATAATAGACGAAAACGGCAACGAAATTATAGACAACACCGTTAAAGATTATTTTGTAGACGGCTATGATGATGACGTAAAAAGCCAAGTTGTTCACGATTTGGGAACTACCACAAAAGGCTACCAAAACGCTAAAAACTTTTGCGACGAAAACGGTATAAAGGTGTTTAATGCAACACGTGGAGGCAAACTTGAGGTGTTTAAACGAGCGGATTTCGATTCGCTGTTTTAAGTGTATAGAAAACTATATTTAATTTAAAATGAGGATATTTAAAAATGAAAATTGTATGTGTAATCCCTGCAAGAGGCGGCTCGACCCGCTTTGGCAACAAGCCGCTTGCCGACATTAACAATCACCCTATGATTTGGTGGGTGCATAAACATTGCAAAGAAGTGCCGGTGTTCGACGAAGTTTTTATTGCAACCGACAGCGAGGAGATTAAATCAGTTTGCGAAAATTTCGGCGGCAAGGTTATTATGACCTCACAAGACCACGATACTGCTACCGAAAGGCTTTATGAAGTTTCGCAAAAGGTCGATGCACAACTGTATGTTATGGTAAACGGCGACGAACCCTGTTTGCAAGCCGATACTATTGTAAAATGCATACCCGATAATCAGGATTTTTCCGAATTTTATGTGTCTAATTTAATGACCGATTTTAGCGACCCTGTTGAGGTTGTAGACAGCTCTAACTTAAAGATTGTTACAAACAAAGACGGTATAGCCTTGTTTATTTCTCGCAGCCCCATACCATACCCGAAAGGGCTGATGAACTATACGTACCATAAATTTGTGGGTGTAGGGGCTTTTACAAAAAAAGCACTGCAATTTTATCATGATACGCCAAGGGGCGAAATCGAAAAAATCGAAGAAAACGATTCCTTCCGCTTTATTGAAAACAGACAGGATATTTATTATATTAACGCACATTGCAAATCACTTTCGGTAGATACTCCGAAAGATATTTTAAAAGTAAGCGAATACTTGAAGAGTGAAGTATAAGAAGCAAAAATTATGAGGTGGTACAAAAATGTTTAAACTAATTGCTGGTCCTTGTGTTATCGAGAGCGAAGAAATGGTGCTTGATATCGCCGGAAAAATGAAGTCGATTACCGAAAAATTGGGTGTACCTTACACGTTCAAAGCATCTTTCGACAAAGCAAACAGAACTTCCATTTTTGGCAAGCGTGGCCCCGGAATTGAAGACGGTTTGCGTGTTTTGCAAAAGGTTAAAGACACCTATAATTTGCCTGTCGCCACCGATATTCACGAGCCTTGGCAGGCAGAAATTGCTGCAAAAGTAGTGGATATTATACAAATACCCGCATTTTTGTGCAGGCAGACCGACTTGCTTGTGGCTGCGGCAAAAACAGGCAAAATTGTAAACATTAAAAAAGCACAGTTTTTAGCCCCGTGGGATATGAAAAACTGTGTTCAAAAGGTTGCCGACAGCGGTAACCAAAATATTTATTTGTGCGAGCGGGGAACAAGCTTCGGCTATAATAATTTGGTTGTTGATATGACCGGCTTGGTAGAAATGAAAAAATTCGGTTACCCTGTGATATTTGACGCCACACACAGCGTGCAAAAACCCGGCGGCAAAGGCGATGCTACAGGCGGCAATAGGGAATATGTAGAGTATTTGGCAAAGGCGGCAATAGCAGTTGGAGCAGACGGGTTATTCTTAGAAACACACCCAAACCCCGACAGTGCGTGGAGCGATGGCCCCAATATGGTTGTGCTGGCACAAATGGAAGATTTGCTGAAAAAACTTATTCAGGTTTACAACGCAGTGCATTAATGTTTTGTGTTGCTAAGTAAAACTTTTTTGAGGTTTAAGATAGAAAGGTGATTGTCATAAAAATGGACAAAAATATTGATATAATTTGCGAAGGTAAACAGGTTTTTGACACCGAAATAGAGGCACTTAATAATGCAAAGAACGCTATTGACAGCAGCTTTGTAAAAATAGTTGAGCTTATTGTGAACTGCACCGGCAAGGTTGTAATTACCGGTATGGGCAAACCCGGGCATATAGGCAAAAAAATTGCCGCTACAATGGCAAGCCTTGGTACGCCTTCGTTCTTTTTGCACCCTGCCGAAGCCCAGCATGGCGACTTAGGTATGCTTAGAGAAAACGATATTATAATAGCCTTCAGCTTTAGCGGAGAAAGCGAAGAAATAACTAAACTTATTACACCCATAAAGCTAATTGGTGCAACCCTTGTTGGTGTTTCGGGCAATAAAAATTCTACACTTATCAAAAACTGCGATGTACCTTATGTTTTTCCGCAAATGAAGGAAGCTTGTTCAATGAACCTTGCACCTACCTCCAGCACCACGGTAACATTGGCTTTTGGCGATGCTTTGGCTGTTTGTGCTTCTAAAATTTATGGTTTTAAAGAAAAAAATTATGCACTTTTTCATCCGGCAGGGTCGCTGGGCAAAAAGTTACTTTACTCGGTTGGCGATTTAATGAAAACCGGTGCTGAAAACGCAGTTGTAAAATCAAAAACGAGCTTTAAAGACGCAATTGTAGAAATGAGCAGCAAGGCTTTGGGTATTATTAATATTGCAGAGCAAGACGAATTGCTGGGTATATTTACCGACGGTGATTTGCGTCGTGCTCTTAGCAAAGGCATTGATGTTTATAACGTGAAAATCGACGAACTGATGGTTAAAAACCCAATTACCGTAACGTCAAAATTGCTTGCAGTAGAGGCACTTAAATTAATGAACAGCAAGCATATTTCGGTTTTGCCCGTGGTTGACGACGGCAAACTTGCAGGAACCATTAGAATTAACGATATTACCGCAATAGGAATTATTGCACAGTAAAAACTTTTAAAGGTATGGCGAAAACTGATGAAAAAAATTTTTGATAAACAGCAAAACAAAAACATAAAAATGCTTGTTATGGATGTTGACGGAACTTTAACCGACGGCAGACTGTATTACGGCGGCGATGGCGAAGTTTTAAAAGCGTTCCATTCACGGGACGGTTATGGTCTTATTCAGTGCGAAAATTTTGGAATAATTACCGCAATTATAACGGGAAGAACTTCTGAAATCGTTTTAAAACGTGCTAAGGATTTAAAAATTAACGAGGTTTATCAAAATGTATCTAACAAAATAGAAGTACTTAAAGAGATTGCCTTTAGGCACGGCATTGATATGACGCAAATAGCCTATATTGGCGATGATTTGAACGATGCCGAATGTATGTCTGCTTGCGGGCTTGCAGGTTGCCCGGCAGATGCCCACGACGATATTGCAGAAATTTGCGATTATGTTTGCGATGCAAACGGCGGGCAAGGTGCTGTTCGTGAGTTTTTAGATTATATTCTAAAAGAGTACAATGCAGGTTAACTAAAATTTAATTTATAAAAAATTATCTCCCTTTTTTAAAAAAGAGGGAGATTTTTAATGCAAAAAAATGCCGGTTTAAACTATTATAACGCTTGTGGTACGGGGGAAGTGTGGAGGTTTTCTCCCGAAAAAATTGCTTGCGTTTTTGTTGTGTATATGGTATAATTCATCTGTATATTTTTAACTGTTTTTAGGAGGATTATTATGTTCAAAAAATTAGTCAGCATTATTTTAGCTGTTGCAATGTTAGCTTCTTTGGCTGCAGTTGCACTTGTCAATGTTTCTGCCTTTTTTGATAACACATTTTTGGGCACAGGCTATTATCTAAACGAGTATTATTTCTATATGCCCGATTCGTGGAAAGGTGTTAACAACCCTTTCTTTGACAATGCAGTCGGCAAAACCGACCCGTATACCGGAAAAACATATACCAAAGAAGAGCTTGAAGATATGGCAGATACAGCCTATGTTTGGTACAATGATGACCCGGGTTGGAGCCACATTAATAATAGAGAGTGGCCCGGAGCACCTTGTACAGCTACAAGCCACCCCAACATTTTCTATGTAACGGTTCCCACCACAGTTGGCAGAATTATGTTTAACAACGGTGTTATGGGCACAGATAAGACCGATTCTCTGCTTTTTAATGTTGCAACACAAACCGGCGATGTAGGCACACAATTGTATATGCCGGAAGGCAGCAACCCTGCCTTTGTTAACCCCGATTATCCGGAGGGTTTGGAGAGCGAAGTGTATGATGACGAAGGTAATTCGTTGGGTTACAACACATTCGATGGCATGATTTGTGTTCCGCAAGACTTTGAAGACGATGCACTTGATATGTTTGAATATATGTACCCCGATTTCCCTCACCCCAAATATTTAACAAAATGGTATTATTTCTATGGCGTTGAAAAAGACGCTAATGGTAGGGTTATTAATCCTACAGAAATTGGCAATGCTTCTTGGGGCACCACACCCGAGCCGGAAGGCTATGTTAAAACAGGCGATGTTGTTACGTTTGAATACAAAATTACTGTTCCCGAAAATTTTGCAATCGAAAATCTCGACACTCGTTTTTATTACAACCCTGCTGTTGTAAAACCTGCAAGCAAGACAGGCATAACCGAATCTAACTACCCGGCAGCAGATAATTCAAAAGCACCTATAGAGTGGGATATGCCGGAAGACGAACCGGGCGTAGTTTATATGAATGCTACAAGAGATTATAATCCCGATGCCCGACATGGTGGCATAAACGCAACTTATAAAGAGATTATAGACGATTGGGGCGACAAAATTACTGTTCTTGATGAATATTGTGTGCCCGAGATGGTAGTTATAAAAATTGATATGCTTGCAATTGCCGACGGCGACCCCGGCTTGGGCTTTGCAGTATATGATATGGCAGCAGTTGAAGTTGACGAAGACGGCGAAACTGTTAAAGATGCAGAAGGCAACTCGATAGAACATTTGATTTTTGACAGCGGCAAATTTAACCAAGCTTATAAAGATGTTGTATATTACCCGAGTGATACGATATCTCTATCACCCCCTAAAACCCCGGTGCTAACTTTGGGCAGCTATATTATAGGCGACGTTAACCAAGACGGCAAAGTCGGCATCAGAGATGCTACTTTAATTCAAAAATATTTGGCACTAATGATTAGTTCAGGTGAAATAAATAAGCTTGCGGCAGACGTAGACGGCGACGGCAGTATAAACATTACCGATGTAATCACAATGCAAAAATACCTTGCAAAAATATATACGGGCAACATAGGCACTGTTGTTGGCAGTGTGGTTGAAGAGGCCCCCGAAGAAGATTTTGAATATACCATAAGCAACGGCACTGCTACCATAACCGGCTACACAGGCAGTGCAAGTGTTTTAAACATACCAAGCACTTTGGGTGGTTATGCGGTAACCGAAATTGGTTATAGGACATTTTATTATTGTGAAAGCTTATCAAACGTAACAATTCCCAACAGTGTAACAACAATTGTCGAATATGCATTTGAAGGTTGCTATAACTTAACAAGCATAACAATACCAAACAGCGTAACCACAATTGGTAATGGAGCATTTTTACATTGCCGTAGCTTAACAAACATTGCAATCCCGAATAGTGTAACAATAATTAACGATAATGCATTTGCTTCTTGCCGCAGCTTAACAAGTGTAACGATACCGTACAGTGTAACCACAATTGGCAAAAGTGCGTTTGATTCTTGCTACAACTTAACAAGCATAACAATACCCGATAGTGTAACCTCAATTGGCGAATGGGCATTTTATCGTTGCAAAAACTTAACAGCAATTTATGTTGATAGCGAAAATGAATATTATTGCAGCAAAGACGGTGTTTTGTTTAATAAAGATAAAACTACGATTGTAAAATATCCGATGGGCAAAACGCAAACAACTTATACAATCCCCGATAGTGTAACCACAATTGGCAATCAGGCATTTATAGATTGCACTAGCTTAACAAGCATAACAATACCCGATAGTGTAAACACAATTGGCGGTAGTGCATTTAATGGTTGCACAAGCTTAACAAGCGTAAAAATCCCCAACAGTGTAACCACAATTGGCAGTAGTGCATTTGGAAATTGCGACAGCTTAACAAGTGTAACAATACCAAACAGTGTAACAACAATTAGCATCATGACATTTGCTTCTTGCGACAGCTTAACAAGCGTAACATTAGCCAACAGTGTAACCAACATTGAAGCTTGGGCATTTGAAAATTGCTACAACTTAACAAGCATAACAATACCCAGAAGAGGAACCGGAATTGGCCATGAAGCATTAGCTAATTGTAACAACTTAACAATCTATTGCTACCCCGACTCCTACGCCCAAACATATGCAATTAACAACGAGTTACCATATGTTCTTCTCGAACCCGAAATTACCGATTATGAATATGAAGTAAACTTTGACGGTGTTTCGGCTACAATAACCGGCTACACCGGCACAGGCGGCGATGTTGTTATTCCTGCCACCTTGGACGGTTATGCGGTAACCAGAATTGGCGATTATGCTTTCTATTATTGCTCCTCACTGACGAGCATAACAATCCCGGTAGGCGTTACGAATATCGGCACTTGGGCATTTGGCAATTGTGCTTCACTGACTAGTATCACCATCCCGACCGGTGTTACTACAATCGGTGGTTCGGCGTTCGCATCTTGCTCCTCGCTAACAAGTATAGCAATCCCGTACAGTGTAACCTCAATAGGTGCTAATTCATTCGACTCTACTTCACTTACAAACATAAATGTAGACAAAAATAATAGTGCTTATTCTGATATTGACGGTGTCCTTTTCAACAAAAGGCAAACAGAGATTATTCGTTACCCCAAAGGCAAAACAGATTTAGAATACATAATCCCTAATAGTGTTACCTCAATTGGCGATTATGCTTTTAGTGATTGCACAGCCTTAACAAGTGTAACAATACCTAACAGTGTAACAAAAATTGGCTTTTGTGCATTTTATTATTGCGATAGTTTAACAAGTGTAACAATCGGCAACAGTGTAACCTCAATTGGCGAAGCTGCATTTGCTTCTTGCTACGGTTTAACAATTAGCTGTTATGAAGACTCCAATGCCCATAGTTATGTAATTAACAACGGAATTCCCTACGTTCTTCTTGAAACCGACACCATTTACTTCCGTATTAATAACGAGGCAATCATGGACGAGTTTGGAATAATATTATATGATGTAAGTGTTTATTTGTTTAATAATGCTCTTGGTTATGATTCGGAAACTTGGCCCGGCACAAGAATGAACTACAGTCATACAGAAGGAAATTACACTTATTATACATTAGAAAAAGAACTCGGCTACCTAAGCCAATTCGACCATATAATCTTTAATGCTTTTGATTATAATTATTATGGTTATTACCAAACTCCAGACATCCCAATTAACGGCAACACGGCTTGGTCTCTCAATACCTCATGGTTAGATGTAACTCCCTACACGCTCCCAACGCCCGACCCCGAACCCACTGTTACCCCCGGCGACCCGACAGGCGACGGCGAGATAAACATTTTCGACATTATGGCAATTAGGGATTACATTTTCGGTAATTCTACCCTTACAGGCGATGCCTTTACCGCCGCCGACGTTAACCAAGACGGCGAAACAAATGTTTTTGATATTATGGCTATACGTAACCACATTTTTGGCATTACGCTGTTGGCGTAACACAAAATTTTAAGGAGATTTAAAACTATGAACAAAACACAAAAAACAAAACGGGGATTATCGTTAATTGTGGCGTTATTGCTGCTGATAAATCTGATAGTGCCCGGAACTGCCGTATTGGCAGCACAAAGTGAACTGGCACTGTCGCTTACGGCGGCAACAAACACTATTGCTCCGGGTGAGGAAGTAGTAATCACTGTCGAACTGCAAAACTACAGCGGCGGTGATATGGCGGACATTTTAGGTTTGCAAGTTGATGTATTGCTCGATACCACACTTGTGGATTTTGTGGCATCTTCAGCAACTGTTGTTGCCACCGCTAATTCGGGCGACCTTATTAACGCAGGTTATAATTCTACAAACAAAAAAGTCATCTTCCAATATGTTTCTATGAACTCCGCTTCAACTCCGTTATCTCGCAGCAATAACAAATTATTTACTTTTAAAGTAAAAGCAAAAGACAGCATAACAACTTCACAAACAGCCGTGTTCAGCGTAACTCAGTTTGCTGTAAGCGATGCAACAGGCAACCGCAAAATAAACGGCACAAACAATCTGTCGGTTGCTATTCAGAGTGCACCCGTTGCCGAGTTAGCTTTAGAACTGTCGTCGTCAAAGGCAAGCATTGCCCCCGGCGAAACAGCAGAAATTTCGGTTAAGCTTAACAATTATGCAGCAAATACGGCAGACATTTTAGGTTTGCAAGTGGACATGCTGCTCGATACCACTCTCGTGGACTTTGTGGCATCTTCAGCAACTGTTGTTGCTGAAGGCAATTCGGGCGACCTTATTAACGCAGGGTATAATGCCACAAACAAAAAAGTTATCTTCCAATATGTTTCTATGAACTCCGCTTCAACGCCGTTCTCGCACGATAATACCACACTCTTCACTTTTGAAGTTAAAGCTAAAGAGAGTATTACAGAAGAACAAACGGCTGTGTTCAGCGTAACCCAGTTTGCTGTAAGCGATGCAACAGGCAACCGTAAAATCACGGGTACGCAATCGTTGTCTTTGCCTATAACTGTTGAGGCTGAACCACTGCCGACTTCGGCACAGATAGTTGTGTCAAGCCAAAAAGGCGTAGCCGCAGATACTGTTGATGTTGATATTTCGATTGCAAATAATCCGGGTGTTTTCAGCTTTGTTGCAAATATTAATTATGATGTAACTCGCCTTAAACTCATAGGCGTTACCAATGGTTCAGTTCTTTCAGGGCCACAGCATAATGTTAATAATTTAGCTCAAAACCCCTACAAACTTACTTTCTGCAACCCGTTGGCTACTGAAGACAATACAGCAAACGGCACTATTGCAACTTTACAATTTGAAGTTTTGGCAGATGCACCTCTCGGCGACGCCGCAATTACAGCTACACTTGACGAAGAAAACACTTTCAACTCTAACTTTGAACCCACTGATTTTGCAACAGTAAACGGAAAAATCGCTGTTGTTAATAAATACACTGTTACTTTTAAAGATTGGAACGGAACAACTCTTAAAACACAAGAGGTTTTAGACGGCGATGCTGCAACCGCACCAGCTAATCCTTCAAGAGTAGGCTACAACTTTACCGGTTGGAACACAACTTTTAACAACATAACTTCAAACTTAACTGTTGCAGCACAATATACAATCAAAACATATACCGTTACCTTCAGGGGCTATAACAACGTAACGCTTTCTTCTCAAACTATTGAACACGGTTCTGCTGCTACTGCACCTTTGGCACCCGATGTAGATGGCTATGTGTTCGTTGGATGGAACGGGGCTTATGCTAACATTACCGAAAACGTAACAGTAACCGCAAATTATGTTTTGTATGAGGATGCTCCCAAAATCATAGTTTCAAGCGGCAGTGCTTATGTCGGCAAAACCATTGATGTAACTGTGAGCCTCGAAAACAGCTTCGGAGTTATATCGTTGATGACGGCAGTTGCTTATGATGCAACCCAATTGGAGCTTATTTCGGTTTCTAACGGCACGGTTCTTAACGGTGCAACACACAACACAGGGAACCTTTCGTCTAACCCTTATAATATTGTTTTTGTTGATGCGTTAGCTTCGCAAAACAATACCGACAACGGCGTATTAGTTACACTGACCTTCAATGTTTTGCAAACAGCCGTTGATGGAACTACACCTATTACGGTAACATATCAAAAAGAAAACACATTAAACGCCGCCGGGCAAGAAGTATTCTTCCTGCCGGTAAGCGGTACAATTGCAATTTCTACACGCAACCCCGGCGATGTAAACGATGACGGCAGAGTTAATATGCAAGACTATATCCGTCTTGTTCGTTATCTTTCGGGCGGTTGGCCGGATGCAACTGTTATTCACGAAGCCAACTCGGATGTTACAGGCGACGGCAGAGTTAATATGCAAGACTATATCCGCCTTGTTCGTTATCTTGCCGGTGGTTGGCCGGATGCAACCGAGTTGTTATGAGAATAAATTATTTTAAAAATCTCAAAAGGAAGTGCTTCTGATGAAAAAATTATTGGTTCGCAAAGCATTATCACTTGTTTTAGCAATAACATTATTGTTTAGCATGTCTTCTGTGCTGACTGTATTTGCAGTTGAAGACCCAACCGTTACTGTCGGCAGTGTATCGGCAAAACAGGGCGAAACGGTCGATGTTGATGTTATAATCTCGGGCAACCCCGGAGTTTACTCTTTTGTTGTTAGTCTTAGCTATGATGAAACAAGACTAAAACTTACAGGTGTAAAAAATGGGTCGGTTCTTGAAGGGCCGCAGCATAATATTAACAATTTAGCACAAAACCCCTACAAGCTTACTTTCTGCAACCCGCTTGCTGCAGAAGACAATACAGCAAACGGCACAATTGTTACATTAAGTTTTGAGGTGTTGAGCGACGCCGCTGAAGGAACTGCAGAAATTAGTGCAACAATGGATGAAGAAAACACTTTTAACTCTAACTTCGAACCTTGTGAATTTAGAGTTGAAAATGGTGCAGTTACAGTTATGCACGAACACATAGCAGGCGAGTGGGAGACCACATTAGAGCCAACCTGCACAGCCGAAGGTGAAAAAGTGCAAAAATGCACAATTTGCGGCGAAATCTTAAATACCAAAGTTATCACTGCTTTGGGGCACGATTTTTATGAACCCTATATAAGAACGCCAGCTACTTGCACAACCGACGGTGAAGTGTATCGTACTTGCTCAGTTTGTAACGAGGAAGAAACAAAAGTTATCCCCGCTACAGGGCATAATTTCGGCGAGTGGCAGATAAGCACTCCCGCCACCTGCACAACCGATGGTGAAGAAACCCGTACTTGCTCAAATTGCGGTGAGGAAGAAACAAAAGTAATCCCCGCTACCGAGCATGTTTGGGGCGAATGGAAGATTAAAACACAGCCAACCGAAACCTCCGACGGTGTTAAGCATCGTATTTGCTCTGTGTGCGGCGAGGAAGAAACACGTCCTTATAAATTCAAATACCTCTTAGGTGATGCAAACGAAGACGGAATTGTTTCTATAGACGACGCAACCGAAATTCAAAAATATTTGGCAAAAATGGTTCCGTATTTAGAGGCGGCTGCTTGCGATGTAGATGGGGACGGAACGATAGCAATTGGTGATGCAACTGAAATTCAAAAATATTTGGCGGTGATTATTACAAAATTTCCTGCCGAAAAAGAATAATAAACTTTTTGGTTAACAAAATTTTATAAAAAATATGGTTTACGATTAGGACTCATTTATGAAAACTAAACTTGTTTTATTGTTACTATGTCTAACTTTGCTGAGTTCGGCAACTGTCATCTCGGTTGGAGCCGCAACAGGGCTTAATATATTGTTAAAAGCGGATAAAACAACCGCAAAAATTGGCGATGTTATAACCCTGTCGGTTTTGCTTGATAATTATTCAGACAGCAGCATTGCCGATATAGGCGGTCTTCAGATTGACGTACCGATAAATACAGAATATTTTGAATATATAAACGGGAGCGGAAAATCTTTGTTAAAAACGCATTCCGGTGATTTTGCAAGTTCAAGTTTTAACGAGTCCAAAAAACAGTTTACACTTATGTATGCTTATATGAATACAGACGCAAAAGCTTTGCCCAGAGAAAACAATCAGATTTTATCTTTGCAGGTTAGAGTTATAAAAGAGTTGCTCGGCAACGAAATTATTACTCTTTCCTGCAAGGTGGCAATAGCAAGCACCGATTCGCCCTCAAAACCTCTGAGTGCTACCGTTATCCCTGTTCAAATTAAGTCCGATACATATAAAGCGGCAAATAAGCCAACCGAAAATTCTGCGAACTCCCAGCCGTCAACTACTAATAGTGGTCAAGCTAAGCAACCGGCTGCTACAACTAATAGTGTGGCAACAACATCAGGTTCTGCTTTGTCGGAACAACCTGTTATTGTTGTTCCGCTAACACCGGAAGATAAGTTGCCGTGGGATTCGGCTGTTATTAAGAATAATGACGGCACTAAAGTTACAGCCGAAAAAACAGATGAAGGCATCGTGCTTAATAGCAGTAACTTAAACGGAACACAAATTGAATTCAAAAAAGGTAACGAAACAGCAAAGCTTACCATCGATACTGATGAAAAAGAAGTCTTGATTAAAGAAAAAGACGACGGCAGCGTTGCAGCATATGCCGACTCGGATGATGACGGTGAATATGATAGCGAATTGTCAGAAACAAAATATAGTCAAACCCCATATGCTTTATTTATAATATTGTCAATAGCTGCGGTAGCAATAGCAGTAATTATGCTCTTTGTTGCATATATGCATAGGAAAAAAATCATGGCTGATAAAACCAATGAATAAAAGCGTTAACCATTCTGACAAGGAGGCTGTGTGGTGCTGAAAGCAAAAAGAATTGTAGCGGCTGTTATAGCCCTTACCTTTGCCATATGCCTTCTGTGTTCTTGTAAAAGCACCGAAAACTCGCTGCCATCAGCGATTTATGCAGGCAATAAATTGTATTATACTTTTTCTAAAGACGATTTTAGCGAATCCACAAAGCAGCTTGATGAAAAAGTCATTGTAAAAGACAACTGGTTTGCCGATTCGCTTTTAAGCAGTCTTTCGGAGGGTTTGGCAAAGGCAAAAAACCTCTCGGAAGAAGAAGCATTAAAAGAAATTTTTAACGGCGGGTACAAAATTTATGCCACAGTAAACCCCAATATTCAAAACGCAGCAGAAAAAGTTTTTGCAGACTCAGCTACATTTGAACAAAGGGAAGGGTACCCATATGCACAAAGTGCTGCCGTAATAATGGATTATTCGGGTCGTGTTTTGGCGGTAACAGGTGGAGGGGATGGCGACAGAACACTCAACCGTGCTACTCGTATAACACGTCAGCCGGGTTCTGCAATTAAGCCTTTAACGGTTTATTCAAGAGCCGTTATGGATAACAGCATTAATTATTCCTCACTTATATTTAACAAGCCGCTTATCATACAATCTTTAAACGGCGCAACACCTTGGCCCAAATATGACGATACTGTTGGTGCAGAAGTTACAACAGTACAAGCACTTGCAAGAAGTGTTAACACCTGTGCCGTTCAAGTGGCACAAAACTACACCGCAGAGGACACGGTAGAGTTCTTACAAAACGATTTGGGTTTTTCTACCATTGTAACTAACCAAAGCGAAAACGATTTAAGCCTCTCTGCTACAGCCCTTGGATATCTAACCAAAGGTGCATATTTGTATGAACTCTGTGCGGCTTATCAAATGTTCGGCAACGGGGGCAAATATTTTGAGCCGATATTTTACACAAAAATAGAAGACAGAAACGGCAATGTAATTATTAATAAAACTCAAAAAGAAAATATTGTTTTAGACAGCCAAACTGCAACCATAATGAACCGCTTGCTAAAAGAAGTAATAGAAAGCGATGAAGGCACAGGAAAACCGGCCGAGCTAAAAGGAATTGAAGCGTTTGGCAAAACAGGCACCACCACAGATAAGCATTTTGTTGGCGGCACACCTGAATATTTAGGTGCTGTTTATACCGGCTATGACGACGGAACAGATGTTTCCGTCGGGTATACAAAATCCCCGACTTTAATATGGAAAAAAATCTTTGAAGAGTTAGAACTAACCAAAACAACATTCGAACTCGACAATAGTGTTATAACAAAAAAGTTTTGCAGTGCAAGCGGCGGTTTAGCTACAAATAAATGCACCAAAACCGAAATTGGTTATTACAAAACCACTGCACTACCCACCATTTGTGCATTGCATAAATAAGAACATTTTATAATTATAAAAAAAGAACAAGGAGTTAAAATTATGTTTAACAGCAGACCTCTTCGCAAGGCAATTTCGTTTTTTACGGCTGCGGCACTATTTCTTTCTGTAGTTGTTGTTGCAATACCGGCGGCAAGTGCCAATAGCATCAGCGAATTTTCGGTTAAAACACTGGCAGAGAACATTTACGATGATGCTGTAGCTTTGGGTAACAGCTTTTTGCTTTTTGAGGGCGGCACAGCCGACGATATCGACAGCAATACCACTGTTACATATCTTGATAAAAACGGCAATATGTCTGCTTTTGCCAACACATTGGGCTTCACGAAAATCCAACGCCCGGTGTCCGGCAATGCCTACTATAGAGGCGTTGAAGGAGATTTCAATCTAATTGCTCGGCTTATAAAGGGCGATAAAGAAATATTGGTTGGTCCCGACGGCAAGGTGTTTGGCAGCGTTTTTTATGACGAGGCATACTATGTTAATCAGAATGTATTTATTGCACTTGACGGTAACGATGTTAAAATTATTTCTGCCGTTGATGGTAGTATTATTAAAAACATTGTTGGGCTGGGCAAGGTAAAATACTCCTGTGTGGATACTGCATTTATAATTAATAACGAATATCTTTTTAACGCCAACGGTCAGCCTATTATGCTTCCTTTTGGCACAAAAAACATAAATTTTAACGGCAATGGTTATATTTCGTATATTGCAGACGGCAAATTCGGAATGCTCGATTTAAGCGGTAATATTGTCGTTCCCGCTGTTTATACCGATATTGACACTGCCCGTTTTGGCACTGTTGCAAAAGTTCAAATTGGTTCTTATGATGCTCCGACCTATAACTTTATAGACAAAAACGGCAACAAACTTTTAGCCGAGGATTTTGAGGGTAGTGTTGCAGGTTATGACGATACCGGTGCTTTGCTTAGAGATACAAATAAAAAAATAGGCTTTTATACCTTCAGCAGGGTCTCTTTAACTATACCCTTTGGAACTTACGATTCGGAACAGACGGGAGTTTCTACTAAATATTACTACGGTGAAGGCAAGCTGATTGTTAGAAAAACCACTTATAAAGAAAATGAAATTACTAATTTAACAAACGAGATTATTAACACTTATAACAATTCTGTTGTTTTGGCAAAAACAGACAAATACGACCTTATTAAAAGCTATGTTAACGGAGCGGCAGTTGTAAGCACATCTGTTACAAATGATGATGGCGACAAGGATTATTTGTACGGTTTTTTAAATGCAGACGGCAAAGAAATTTGCGAGCCGCAATATGATTCTATATATGATAATAACAATTTTGCAAACTACACCTACAACGGAAAGTCTTACAAATATGCCATTGTCAGCAAAAATTATAAATACGGCATTTTAGATTATGAAGGCAACGAAATTGTTCCGACCAAATATAACAGTTTGCCCTCTGTGCCGACGAGCAGCAGATATAAGAATAATATAGCATCCGATAATTTATTGGGGTATAACTATCGGCTGTCTAACGAAAAAAGAATTGGCTTTATAGACGGCATTGCTATAGTAAACGATGATGAGTACAATGTCGGTGTTATTGATATTGAAGGTAACGAAGTTATAGCACCGGGCACATTTGATTTTATTACACCGGCAAGCAACCGCTTGTTAAATGTTTTGCTGCCAAACGGCAATTGGGCTGTAGCCGATTATAACGGCGATATCATTTCCGACGAGTATGAGCAAATCGGGATTGAATATGAACTCCAAATGCTTAGGGCACCTAATTATGACAGTAACTATGATAGATATTCCTATAACAACACCTATGGCATTTTGCAAACCGAAGACGGCTTTATGGCTGTAACCAAACAGAACGGAAAGCTTGGCGTAATTCGTGCCTTTGGCGGCAGTGAACGAACAACCGCCTCAAAACTAAATGACGAAAGCACAGATATTTCTATAGCGTTTGACAACGGCGTTTTGCCGAACGATACCGTTTTAGATGTTCAAACTGTTACACAGAGTAACCAGTCTGCCGTTTTTACCATTATCAGCGATGCCTTAGAGCAGACCTCAAATAAGTTTGCTGCGTTTGATATTTCTGTTATTTCCGCTGGAGAAGAAGTACAGCCAAACGGAAAGGTAACGGTTAAAATTCCTGTGCCGGCGGGCTTTAACAAAAATAAAACGGCACTTTTCCGTATTGCTCCCGACGGAACACGCAGTGCACCTATTGAATTTACCTTAGATTCAAGAAAGCAATATATCATTTTCGAAACTGAGCTTTTTGGTTTATATGCTATAGCCGAACAATTTGCATATTTTGTGGGAGATACCTCCGGCGACGGTGATATAAACATTTTTGACATTATGTCTGTTCGCAACTATATCTTTGGTTACGAAGATTATGACAGTCTTTTGTACTACGCCGCAAACATTGACAAAGACGATATTATAAACCTGTTCGATATTTTTGCTATTCGCAACCATATTTTCGGTTCTGCTCTTATTGCCGATTATTCTGAAGACACAACATTTAAATCATACGGACCAGACATCTTTTCTACCGGCACAAGAGCACCGGCAAAAATGTCAAAATCAACGTCAATGCAAAGTACCGGAGCATCAACTCCAAGCATCAGCGTTAACGGCAATGTTCAAATTGTAGAGAACACAAACGGTACCATCACCACAATGTGGCGGGGTGAAATGCAAACCGATGAAGAATATTACTATTATTATGTGGATTTGTATGAATTAACTAATTACTATGGTGTTACAATAGACATAGTTGATTCGGACGGAACAGCTTTTACAATTGATGCTGATAATTGTTGGGATTATTATGTAGAAGTTCAACATACCCAGCATGAAGAACCGTGGGGAATAGGCACTCATACAATAACGATTAATTACGACGGATGCTCTGCTTTGCTTGATGTTGAGATTATTGAAAGCCCGGTAGAAAGCATTGATTTGCAAGGCGAAATTAAAATTATCGAAAACACAAATGGTTATATAAATTCTCACTACAACTACCAAACTGATGATTACGAGGATTACTATCATTACGATGTTTATCTCGACGACATTGTAGATGGCAACCGAACGATTGTTATAACCAATAAAGACGGCACGGTAGAAACGATTGACAGCGATAATTATTGGGGTTATAATAACGAATTTGATATTAATAACAATCAATATGATGAGCCATGGGGCATAGGAACGCATGAGATACAACTAAGCTATAAAGGCGTTACAATTACAATTGATATAGAAATAATTGAGTCCCCGATAGAAAGTATTGCTTTACAAGGCGAAATTAAAATTATCGAAAACACAAATGGTTATATTGGTTCTCGCTACAACTACCAAACTGATGAATACGAGGATTACTATCGTTACAGTGTTTATCTCGAAAATATTGTAGATGACAACCGAACGATTGTTATAACCAATAAAGACGGCACGGTAGAAACGATTGACAGCGATAATTATTGGGATTATTATAACGATTTTGATACCGAAAATAACCAATATGATGAGCCATGGGGCATAGGAACACATGAAATAACAATAAACTATAAAGGCCGTTTTGCAACGCTTTATGTTGAGATTATCGAAAGCCCGGTAGTAAGCATTGATGTACAGGCAACCAAAGAGCTGTTAGAAGAATCAAACGGCTACTGGGGTGAAAACTATAACTCCGAAACCGACGAATATGAACCGGGGTTTGTATATTATAGTGATTATTTTGAAAATTTTGGTCTTATAGTAACTGTTAATTACAACGACGGCAGCCAAATTATAATTGATAACGATAATAATTATTATGAGTATTCAATAAGTACAGCAGATGATTCATATTTGAAAAAAGGCGATAACTCGCTTGTGATTTCGGTTGATGGTTTTAGCAAAGAGTTCACCGTTAGAATTATCGAAAACCCTGTGGAAAGCATAACCGTTTCGACCGACATTAATATTGCCGAGCATACAAACGGAAATTTTGTTAATTCCGGCAGCAGTGTTTATTATAGGTATTTTGATGAATACTACTACGACGACACCGGCTTTACTAAAGAATTTTGCCAATATTTCAAGCCGACCATCACCGTATATTATAAAGACGGGCATACAGAGGTTATAGACGATTGGGACACCGATTTTAATACAACCTTTAACGAATTGTTAGAAAATGGTCTTAGTGTCGAATCCTACCAATACAGCGATAATCTTTGGGTTTTGGGCAATAACGAGGTTTCTTTAACCTATATGAACCGTCAAGCAACCTTTGAAGTGGCGGTTGTTGCAAACGGGTTTCCTGAACTTTTGGAAAATGTGCAAACACTTACAGCTTCAGCAGGGCAAACAACCTCTATTTCAAATAATTTTACTTATTCATTGTTTAGTTTTGTGCCCACTCAAACAAAAGCATATACGCTTTCTTCAAGCGGTAACAGCGACACAGTGGTCTATTTGTTAGACCAAAACGGTGCACAGCTTGCAGCGGATGATGACAGCGGCAACGGTTATAACTTTACAACTACTTCTATCCTAAAAGCCGGAACAACATATTATTATGCAGTTGGTTTCTATAGCCATCGTCAAACAGGCAGCATTACAGTTAATTTAAGTTAGCAAGATAATTTCCCGATTGTGCGGTCAAGCCGAGGTTTACCTTCGGCTTGATTGCGTTAAATAAACCTGCTAATAAAAGTCAAGCCCCAAAACGAACAAACCAGCAGGCAAATAATGGAGGCTATATCTGATGAAAAAATGGCATAAGGAAACAGACCCGTAGTATCCGCACGAATGCG